>JARHYV010000332.1 GCA_029258495.1 Faecousia sp.
TTGGCTTTCTACGAAATGCTGGAGCGTTATCACAGCAAAGAGGGGGAAAATCCGGCAACCGGCTGCTTTTTCGTATTCTTTGCATCCATGGCAGTCGCCGGTCTGTTTGAGCTGTGCGAATATGCGCTTGCGCCCATTATGGGCAGAGATCTACAGCATGTTCTGGACACCGGTGTTTCTGATACCATGGGGGATATGTTCGTCTGTTTGGTGGGAACGCTTGTGGTGGTGTGGCTTATGATCCGCAATATACACGGCAAGCATGACCCGCTCACCGATGCAGCAAAGGTGTTCATCGCACAAAATACCAAGGAAACCGCCCATAAATAAAAGTAACCTGCTTTTCTGCATTTAACAGAAAAGCAGGTTTTTGCAAAAGCCACTATTAAATATTATATCATATTCGGACAGCGATATCCATTCGCAATACCTCTAAGCTTGCTATCTGTTTTTCGGGGAGTCTGCCAATTGCAAACTGCCGAAGTTTATAGTATCCTTTAGGTACAAGAAAGGAGCAAAACCAATATCAACAACCCAACAAGCTGTTCTCGTATAGAAGGAGGCTCAGTTACATGAGAAGTCCGGAAATTCATCAGAACTAACCCTCGATTGAAAGTCAGAATTCAATCGAGGGTTAGTTCTTTTTATTGCGCATCTGCTTTTTGCAATCAGGAGCTTGCACTGCTGTATCGTTTCAGAGAGATCTTCCACAGCCTGCGAGTCAGCAGGAAAAAGATCACCGGTGCAGCAGCTCCCCAAAAACAGCCAAAAGGCGACAGTTCCCCCATCAAAAACAGTCCCGGAAAATTTGTGATGACAAATACCGGTAAAATGTATGTGCCAAACCGTCGAAACCATTTGCCATAGATCAGAGAGGGCATATTGTTAAAATCCCACAGGGCATTGGTGATATCTGCGATCCCACCTACGGAGATCGTCCAGAAGCTGAGGATATACGGCAGCAGGAACAGGCTGTAAGTCAGCAGGCACCCGCACAGAAGATAGAACAAGAACCCTGCGATGGGGACAAAGCCCACAGGAAGACCTGCCAGATGCCAGCCCAGTACGATCATGAAAATGCCGGCTGCCAGCTCGGGCAGAAGGTAGGCAAAATCAAGTCTTCGCATGGTCACAAGGAACTGAACGGATACAGGCTTGACAAGGTAGAGATCCAACTCACCCTTTTGGATCATCCCCGGAAGGGAGGCAAAATTTCCGTAATACAGCATGAAGAAACCGGTCATCAGCATGTAGGTTCCCACAAAGAGGAGAATATGATCCGGGGTCAGAATGCCGATGTTGGTTCCGGCTTTATAGATGATTGCCACATACAGCAGCTTGATGATCATCCATCCCATTTCCACGGTGATGCCCGTGACAAAGTTGATGCGGTATTCCAGAGCGGACATCAGGGAATATTTTGAAAACACACCCATGAGCTTCAGGTATCGTTTGATTTTTTTCATAGTTTCATCCGGCTCCTCCTGTTATTCTCAAAATCTATGGATTTTTCTGTTATCCGCCGATGGCTGCATACCGTTTCAGTCCCCGTTTCCACAGTATGTGTCCAAGGCAGGCAAAGCATATGATCCATCCTGTCTGAAAAAGGAACCCAATGCCTACATGCCCCCAATCAAGGCGTCCGTTGATGATATTCACTGAAAATTGGGTGGCATAGCCGAAGGGCATCCACTGCATCAGCTTCTCCCAAAATCCGCCGAAGATGTCCATGGGAAACACACCTCCGCTGAGCACGATCAATACAATGCTGATGGTGCCGAAGAGCTTATCCACATCCGTGAACCAGAAACCCAGAAGACCAACGCAGAAATAGATCAAAAAATTCAAAATGACCGCAAGGAGCAGGCTGATCAGAAACGCCGATACTCTGCCTGCTGAGAGTGCAAGACCCTGCCAGACAGCCGCAGCGATGATGATGACCATCACGGGGGCAATAACCATGAGCCTTGGGATCTTCTGTCCGAGAAATCGAAAGAACTGATAGCCTCTGTATTCGATGGGGCGAACCAAGTACTTGTTCAGACCGCCCATTTTGATATCCTCGTTCATCTCGCCCTCAAAGCCGGTGCTGACTAACTGGGTGACGATATTGGCAAGCAGGGCATACAGCAGGATCTGCCCCTGCTCATAGCCGAATACAGCCGCCGCATCGCTGTGGCTGTATAGGTAGTTCCACATGGTCGTTTGGATAATGATAGGAAAAACAGCACTGAGCATGCTCAGTAAAAAACTGACACGATATTCCAATGCCTGCTCGACACCCATCAGAAAAACACATCGGTAGCGGTTCATGGCATCACGACCCCCTTTTGGTAAAAGCGTGCGATGCTCTCTTCCAGTGGGATCTCTGTCACGGTAAAATCCTCCACCTGCAAGCCGGACAAAATGGCTGAAAGAATTTCTTTTACCTGCTCCTGAGGAACCTCCAATACAACGCCGGCGGCATCGATTTTTCTGACCAAGCCGAACTGTCCCCAGACCTCCGGGCCGAAATATTCGGATGTCTTGACAGAGAGCAGCTTTCTTTTTCCGAAGAGCTGGTTGACCTCGTTCAGCCTTCCGTCATACACCAGATGCCCCTGATTGATGATAACGGCTCTGTCGCACAGCGCCTCAATGTCGGTCATATAATGACTGGTGATGATGACCGTGGTCTTCCACTGTTCATTGTATATTTTCAGGAAATCTCTGATCTTTTGCTGAGAAAGAATGTCCAGACCGATGGTCGGCTCATCTAAAAACAGAATATCCGGTCTGTGGATCAGCGCAGCCATAATTTCCATCTTCATCCGCTCGCCCAGAGAGAGCCGTCTGACCTGAACATTCAGCAGATCTCTGACATCCAGTAATTCGGAAAGCTCCTCCACCACATTCCGATAATCGGCATCGCTGACCTCGTAAATGCATTTGTTCAGATAGAAACTGTCACTGGCAGGCAGATCCCACCAGAGCTGATTTTTCTGCCCCATAACAACAGAGATCCGGCGCTTGAAATCTTCCTTTCGCTCCCATGGAATATATCCGTCCACTTCGGCTCT
The DNA here is from genome assembly GCA_029258495.1 of Faecousia sp. Classification (GTDB taxonomy): domain Bacteria; phylum Bacillota; class Clostridia; order Oscillospirales; family Oscillospiraceae; genus Faecousia. The sequence continues at coordinate 3,060 of JARHYV010000332.1, forward strand.
CCCATCCGTGGGGTAGAGGATACCGGAAAGCATTTTAAGTGTGGTCGTCTTTCCGGCGCCGTTCGGGCCAAGAAAGCCGACCATCTCACCCCTTGATACAGAAAATGAGATATCGCTGACCGCCGCCTTTGTCAGGGACTCCCGGTGGAAGATGTTGTGCAGGGAGCCTTGGATACCGGTGGTCTTTTTGTAATATTTGAATTCTTTTCTCAGATGCTCTACCGTGATCATGCGTTTCTTATCCTTTCTTACAGGAAATCCAAGTGGCGTATATAGCTTTCAAAGGCGCGTTTTACCTCCGGATATCTCCGGCGGCTTATGTAGAGGGACTCTCCGTTATCCAGTAGGATGCGTTCCTTTTCCAGACAGCGAATATGGTACATATTTACCAGAAAGCTGCGGTCTGTCCGGACAAATCCCATACCTTTGAGTTTGGTGTCCCATTGGGTCAGGGTTTCCGATACGTTGAGTACCTCTTTTTCCAGATGCAGGCGAATTTCGTGGTGTTCACTCTCCAGATACAGGATCTCTTTTCTGGGGATGAGCATGATTTTTCCGTTTTCGATGACTCTGATTTTGGAGGGAGCGGTTTCCCTGATGCGTGTTATTTTTTCAAAGGCGGCGTACAGATCCTGCTCCAGATCAAGGAACCGCACCGTGTGAAAAAAGGGGACAGTCAACGCAGCAAAGACATCCTCTGCTGTATAGGCTGTGTATATGATGTGCAGGGACGGCTTTTGGCGCCAGAGCCTTTGTGCATACGCAAAGGCTCTCGCTCGGTCTTCGCAGGACAGTATCACATAAGACAGATCCTCATCGTCGTCTGTTTTTGGATCAGAAAGGATGGAAACACTGCAATCAAAGCCTTCATGGGCGATCAATAATTCGATTGTATGCTGAATTCTGCTTGCTGTGTGGATCTCATTACAGATCACCCCGATTCTGGGCATTGCATATCCCCCTGTTTCTCAGTCCGAATACATATTTTCTCTGTGTCACGACAGATTGTGATGTTTTCGCCTCTGCCATTCATGTGCCTCTATTATACCAAAACCATTCTCCACTCTCAAGACGCCGTGCCTAAATGGTATCGTTCAAAGCCTAAATGGCTAATGGATTTGCTGTCGTAAAAATTATTCAATATGCATCGAAAAGAAGTTGATATTTAACGCAACCAAGATATAGAGAACAGTGTTTCTGTTCTGCGGCAGATGCCGGGAACGGATCAAGGCGCTGTACTGGGAAGGCAATGGGTTTGTCCTTCTGAACGAACATCTGGCATCCGTAGATTCCGATGACCCAGATCCACAGCAGAGGCCAGATTGCGCACACTCCAACTATATCACTGGCTTATGGGGATTGAGCGTTGACTAGCCAAAGGTGCCTAAGTCTGTAAATGGTCTGGAAATATTTTGAAAAAGTGTAAGCTAACCTATACACTTCAGAAGAAAAAAAGGGGGGTCCTTGATATGCCCCAGCTGCGGGGAAACCATGACGGAGATTGGTACCGAGGTGGTTCGCACTCTGGAAATCATCCCTGCAAAAACAGTTGTAAAAGAGCATATTTACCACACCTATGCCTGCCGGAAGTGCAGCAAGGAAGGAACCGAAACGCCCATTGTAAAGGCCCCCAGAGAGAAGAACATCATTCCCGGCAGCTTCGCCGAGATCACGCCAATGACTAGACTTTCCACAGATGTAGCCGTTACCGTCCGTATTGCAGGTGCAGAAGCCGACATCCACAGCGGTGTAGATCCAGAAACCATACGGGCGGTGCTCGAGGCTGTGAACTCATGCTGAGCG
>JARHYV010000194.1 GCA_029258495.1 Faecousia sp.
TGGCTGTTTCGATCCTTTTGGGAATATTTGCTCATGTGATCATCGGTGTGGCAGCGTTCGTGATCTGCACCATCGTTGGAGTGGTGTATTACTTTGTGTTCTTGAAATGGCTTGTAAAGCAGTCGCAAAAATAGTTCTGCAACAAAGATATGGGAAACCCCTCAATGCACGCAGATGCATTGAGGGGTTCGTTGTTTTATTTGTGTTTGGCTTTTTGCTGATAGGGCAGAACGCGCTGCTGCAGGGCTGCAAGCAGAACATCGATCTCTTCTTGGGTCGTATCCCTGCACAGGGACACCCGGAAAGAGCCGTCGATGATCTCGGGGCGTATATTCATGGCACTGAGCACATGACTGCGGTGTCCCTTTGCACAGGCAGAGCCTGCGCTGATGCAGATACCGGACTCCTGAAGAAGGTTCAGGGTGTTCTGCGTCGGGACACCGGGAACGGAAAGGGAGAGAATATGAGGGGCATCGTGGGCACCGTTGATGTGAATACCCTCCATGTCACGGATCTTGGAGATGGCATACTCCAACAGCTGCCGTTCGTGAGTGATGTCACGCTGAAAGCTCTCTGCGCCGGCGGCACAGGCAGCAGCGAAACCCATGATTGCCGGAGTTCCTTCGGTACCGCTGCGCAGACCGTTTTCCTGACCACCGCCCAGAAGGAAAGCGGGGAAGGATTTCAGACGGGGACTGATGTACAGTGCGCCTGCGCCCTTTGGGCCGTGGATCTTGTGGGAGGAAACGCTGATCAGATCTGCACCAAGTGTTTTCGCCTGAAAGGGAACCTTGAGAAAGCCCTGAACGGCATCGGTGTGGAACACCGCATCGGGGCAGAGCTTGTGGACGAGCTTTGCCATCTGGGCGATGGGCATGACGGCTCCCGTTTCGTTGTTGACCATCATGATGGAAACCAGAATGGTATCCGGGCGGAGTGCGGCTTTCAGTGCCTCCAAGGTGATCCTGCCCAATTCATCCGGGGGAAGATAGGTGACCTCAAAGCCCTGAGATTCCAGCTCCTTCATGGGGTTCAGAATAGCATGGTGCTCGATGGCGGTGGTGATGATGTGCTTTTTCTTCTTGCCGAACCGTTTGGCGGTGGAAAACAGTGCCCAGTTGTCGGCCTCTGTTCCACCGGAGGTGAAGAATACACGATCCGGCTGTGCGCCCAGTGCACCGGCCGTCTGGGTTCGGGCGATGCGCAGCTTTTTGGATGCCTCTATACCAAACCCGTATAGTCCGCTGGGGTTTCCCCAGTCGGTGGTCATTGCCTGCATCATGGCCTCAACGGCCTGCGGGCAGGGCTTGGTGGTGGCGGAATTGTCTAAATAAATCATCTTTTTTCCTTCTTTTTATTTGCCTACACAAAATCGCTCGAAGATCCGTGCAGTAATGTCTTCTCGTACGGTGGCGCCGGTAACCTCGCCCATGGCCTCCATGGCAAGCTCTACATCCGTGAGCACCGCATCCGGGGTGAAGCCCATCATCAGCCCCTGCATTGCAGACAGGATCCCCTCGTATGCACGGCGGATGGCATCGTATTGGCGGGCATTGGTCAGGATGCTGCCGTCACAGGGGGACTCCCCTGCAAACATCAGCTCCACGGCATCGGTCAGCAGATCCATACCTTCTCCGGTTTTGGTACTGAAAGGGATGATGTCCAGAAAGGGCAGATCGATGGGACGGACAACCGGTTTCAGATCGGATTTGTTCAGCAGAACGATCACATTCTGCAGATCGCAGCACATGTCGATGACGCTCTGATCTTCGTCGGTGAGGGGCTGAGAGCTGTCGCACACGAAAATCACCAGATCGGCTGATTTCACAGCCTCCATAGAGCGCTCTACACCCATGGCCTCGATCTGATCGGCAGTATCGCGGATGCCGGCGGTATCGATAAGCCGCAGGACAGTGGAGCCGAGCTTTACGGTTTCTTCGACGGTATCACGGGTCGTGCCTGCAACCTCTGTTACAATTACCCGATCGTAACCGGCAAGGGTGTTAAGCAGACTGCTTTTGCCTACATTCGGCTTGCCGACGATGGCGGCACGGACACCGCGTTTCAGGATCTGCCCCTGATGGTAGGTGCTCAGAATGGCATACAGTGCCTTTGCGTTTGCTTTCAGCTGTGCAGAATAGTTCTGGAGCTGAAAATCATCGATATCCTCATCGGGGTAATCCAGTACGGCATGAAAATGACTGCAAAGGTCGTTGAGTGCGTCGTAGATTGGATTAAGTTTCTTTTGCAGGACACCTGTGACCTGTCCGGCCGCGTTGGCGGCGGCCTCGGCAGTCTCGGCCTCGATCAGATCGATCACGGCCTCGGCGCTGGTCAGATCCATCCGCCCGTTCAGAAATGCGCGCTTGGTGAATTCGCCGCGGGTGGCAGGACGCGCGCCGGCTCGGAAGATGGAGTCCAAACCAGCCGCCAGTACAGCGGGTGAGCCGTGGCAGTGAAATTCCACGGTGTCCTCTCCGGTGTAGCTGTTGGGGCCGGGAGTGTAGACGGCCATGCACTGGTCGATCATGCGGCCGCCTGCATCGCTCAGCTCGCCCAGAACCAGCTTTCTGGCAGGAGCCTCGGACAGCGGCGCACCGTTGATCCGCTTGAATACCTTTTGTGCCACATGGACGCATCCTTCGCCGGACAGGCGGATGATGCCGATGGCACTGATTTGATTGCCGGTGGAAACGGCTGCAATAATATCTGCCATGATCAGTTCTCCTCAATGAATTTCAGGGGGTCACCATCGGATGCGATGAAGTGCATGAGCATATACGCACACATGATGGCGACATTTTCTTCTCTCAGGATCCGACGGCATTCTGCGCGGTCAGCCAGAATGACCTGAATATCCTCGGACTCCTCCTGATGGATATTTGTGGGAATTCCCTCGCAATAGCCAAAGCAGGTGCCGCAGCTTTCGTCCGTCATGCCGGCAGTGGTGAAGAAAGGACGCTGATAGGCACTGCCGTCGATGGGGTGGAAGGTCAGACCGGTTTCTTCGTACATTTCACGGATGCCGGCCTGCATCATATCCTCGCCGGGATCGACCAAACCGGCAGGGAATTCATAGACATAATCACCCACCGGATAGCGATACTGCCGCACCAGAACCAGTCTGTCTTTTTTGGGGCCATATACACCGTATATAATGACCCCATCAGGCTTGGGCTCGTGGGTGACGGCTTTCAGCTGCGATGAGTCTTTTGCTCTGGAGGAAACATAGTATTCCAAAGGCTCGCCGTTTCTCTGGGAGCCGGAAAATTGATATAGGTTCAAAAAAGGATTGTCGGTAAGCTTTTGAACCTGATGGATCCGGTTCATAAAATTCCTCATTTCTATTATCAGTATCCTTTACTATACCATGCCGCCCAAAAATCTGCAATGCTTTGGAGGGTATATTTCCCGGCAGAGCAGGGAAACCTCACCAGTGAGGTGGTATGCTTGAAACAGGAAATCACGGATCAGGCAATTCGGCAGATGTTTCAGGGAGCAGGGGATTTTATCGCCCGGGAACTGCTGTGCGGAGGTCAGAGGATCTATGCGTATATGATCGACGGCTTGGTATCGGGATCGGATGCATCTCACTATATTATGAAACCCCTGTCCGATCTGGAAGAGGCGTCCATGGAGCGGCTGTACCGCTGTGCGTTGGATGGAACAATATATAATAGTGTGGCAGAACCCTGTGAGGATGTTCAATCGGTTGCCATGAAACTTGTAAACGGGTATTGTGTGGTGCTGTTTCCTGCCATCGGCGCTGCTGCCTTTGAGGTAAAGACTCCGGAAAAGCGCGGCATCTCACCGCCGGATGTCGAAAATACGGTGAAGGGGCCGAAGGATGCCTTTACGGAAACGATCCGAACCAATACGAGCCTTGTGCGGCGGCATCTGCGCACACCGCAGCTGAGGCTGTATCAGACGGTGGTAGGCAGAAGAAGTCTGACAAGCGTTACAGCCGCATGGATCGAGGGGCTGACCAATCCGGAACTGGTGAAACGCTTGCAAAAGCGATTGGATGAGATCGATATAGATGGTCTTCTTTCACCGGCAGCGGTAGAAGAATATGTATCGGGCAGCAGAAAGACTCCGTTTCCGCTTTTGCAATACACCCAAAGAGCGGACAAATTTGCAGCAGGCCTGCTGACGGGCAGGGTGGGGCTGCTGGTGGACGGACTGCCGTTGGGATATCTGCTGCCTGTAGATCTGGGGTATCTGATGACCAGTCAGGAGGATGAAGGGGTCGATTACCTGTCAGCATCCTTTATTCGTGTTCTCCGCTATGGTGCGCTCTTCCTCAGCTTGCTGCTGCCGGGGATCTATATTGCACTTGCCACATTCCATCAGCAGATGATCCCGCTGCCGTTGCTGCGCGCTATGATCGAAAGCAAGCAGTCTGTTCCTTTTTCGTCGGCTGCCGAGGTTCTGGGCCTGCTGCTTGCCTTTGAATTACTTCAGCAGGCAGGGATCCACCTGCCGCAAAACATCGGGCAGTCCGTTTCAATCATCGGTGGGATCGTTGTGGGAACGGCGGCGGTAGAGGCCAGCCTGATTTCGCCGGCGGCACTCATTGTGGTCAGTCTGGCAGGGGTGTGCGGATTTGCCATGCCCAATCAGGACTTTGGAGAGGCGCTTAGGCTGTGCCGGCTTGCGTTGACGCTGATTGCAGCATTTGCCGGATTGTTCGGCGTTGCGGTGGGATGGATCCTGCTGCTGATCCATCTGTCCGGCTTGGAAAGCCTTGGACTGTCCTATCTGGCTCCGTTTTCAGAGCTTGAGTCGGCAGGGATCCTGAGGACACGGCTGAAGTGCAGCAAGCTCCGTCCCAAATCCCTGCACCCTTTGGATCGGAGGAACCAAAAATGAAACAATGGGGAATATTCCTTCTCATAATTCTGGGCGGTGGGCTTTTGCTCCGACTGCCGCATCCGGGCACGGATATCGCGCATCTGGAGCCGGTAGAGGTCGTTCAGGTTCGTCAGATGCAGACACAGATCGAAGTAACGACCGATACGGGAGCAGCAGGGCATGGAGATACTCTGGCGCAGGCTGTGGAGGATATGAAGGAGCATGCTATGGGGGAGATTTTTCTGGATACGGCAGATTATCTGCTGCTTGATTTGCATGGGCTGGAGATTGAGGAGCTTTATCCGCTTTTTCGTCCGGGATGCAAGGTCTGCAACACAAGCGGCATAGATGACCTGGAAACGGCAGGCGTGTATTTGCAGACCCATGAGCCGGAGAAATCCCTGCTGCGTATCTGTGCAGAACCCACAGAATTGGAAGAATTGGTGCAGACGGAAGGAGGAATGGTGCTTGTCCGAGAAAAAAGGGATGGATAAACGGCTCTTGGGGTGGGTGACGGCGGCAGTGATAGCGCCGCTCGCTCATGCATCCGGCATTGGATGGTTTAGTATGGTGATGGGGTGTCTGATCCTGATCCCGATCAGTGCATTTGCGTCAAGAGGCTGGACTGGCCTAGGGAAAAACTTATCGGCGTTGGAGCTCCTTTGGCTCGTTCTGATACTGCCGACATTGATGAAGGGGAGTGCAGCCTATTGGCCGGCGCAGAATGATTTGGCTGTTCCCGTTGCCATCGTATTGTTGACCCTGTTGTCCGGATCTGCGGAAAAGGGGAGCAGAGCGGGAACGATCCTGCTGTGTACCATAATATTGCTGTATGTTCCGGTGGTTCTCTGCGGAATTTCGGATGTGAATATAAAATGGATGGAGCCGCAATGGAACGGGTGGGACTGGAATGCGGTTCCGGTACTGCTGATACCGGGCTTGGTTGGCTTGTGGGGGACACAGGCGAATGGGAGAGGACGGGCGTTGGCTGGGATCGGAATCTTTGCGATTGTGATGGCAGGGATCACACAAGGTGTGCTCAGCTTAAAGATCTGTAATCTGGAGACGGCCCCGCTGTATACACTGGCACAGACACTTCACATAGGCGGCATCAGCAGATTTGAGGCAGTGGTGTCTATGACGATGACACTTGGGTATTATGCACTGGCAAGCTTTCTGGTAGCATGCGGCGGCAAGCTGGGGAAAACCATCGGTATACCGGAGTTTCAAGGAAAACTATGGGTCGTTGGGGTGACGGTTCTTCTGCTGCTTATGGATCTGTCGCTGCCTCAGGAAATGGCGGCTGTGGGCAGTGTCATTCTGTGGGGGATCGTCCCGATTTTGATGCCGAAAAATAAAATCGAAAAAAGTAAAAAAAGTGCTTGACAATCTTTGGTGGGCATGATAATATATCTGAGCGCTCGAGAGAACGCCAAACAAAATACCACAACTTCTGATGAAGTTTGACAAGAAACGAAAAGTTTTCAAAGAAATTTGAAA
>JARHYV010000107.1 GCA_029258495.1 Faecousia sp.
ACACTTCTTTGTCTTGGACATCAGTGTAATTTCCGATAGTGTATTCTATCCTTCACTGCTACAAATGTCTGTCCTTGCATTCTTTGTGAACAATCTGGAAGCTTATCTTCCCCGTGGAAAAAAGATCCTTACATGGTACCTATACCGAATGGTCACCGGATTGGGTGCTTTTGCTCTGTATTCGGGATTTGGCTATTTGGTAACCGCCATTGCTCCTGAGATCTATGGCTCGTGGGCGAAAACCATTATTCTGGGATTTTGGGGACTCATCATTTTGATCGCCCTGCTGAAACTGATTCTCAGTGCGATCCTCACGGTGGTCAATCCGATTTTGGGTGCATGCTATGCCTTTTTCTTCTCCAGCAACATGGGCAAGCAGTTTTCCAAGGCCATTCTCACCACAGTCTTTATGGTCTTGATCGTTTATTACCTGAACCAGACCGCCTATTCATATGTCGAATTCTCCGGTATCTCTCTGGCTGCATACGGCCCGACAAGCATCATCATCCTGATTGCGCTTTACCTGTTCGGCAGATTCCTATAAGCATATATAAAAAACGCCATGATTTATTTATGGCGTTTTTCTTTCTATTTGTCAAAATTATTCACACTACACAAATATTATCGCGATATTCAGCAATATTTTTCTTGGAAATCGATTATAATGTTTTACAAATCGGGGATGATGTATTATAATAGGTAAGTAAAAGCGTCGTTAAAAACGCTATCTTTGGTTGATTAGGAGTGTTATTTATGAGCCGAATGTTTGGTACTGTTTCTATGGGTATTCGTGCTCCCATCATTCGTGAGGGAGACAATTTGGCAGATATCGTCATCGATTCCATTCAGCAGGCAATGAAGTTTGACGGTCTGACACCTCGCGATCGCGATGTAGTTGCCATGACCGAGGCTATCGTTGCAAGAGCTCAGGGCAACTATGCCACCGTTGACAATATCGCTGAGGATGTCCGTACTAAATTTGGCGGTGATACCGTTGGTGTCATTTTCCCCATCCTAAGCCGTAACCGTTTTGCTATCTGCCTGCGTGGTATTGCAAAGGGCTGTAAGAAAGTCGTTCTGATGCTCAGCTATCCCTCTGACGAGGTTGGCAATCATCTGATCGATTGGGACTTGCTGGACGAAAAGGGTGTCAATCCTTACAGCGATGTTCTGTCCGAGGCGCGTTACCGCGAGTTGTTTGGCTATCGCAAGCATCCCTTCACCGGCGTGGACTATGTTGAGTATTACAGCAATCTGATCCGCGAGTCCGGTGCTGATGTAGAAGTTGTTTTCGCAAACGATCCCAGAGCCATTCTGAAATTCACAAAAAATGTCCTGAACTGCGATATTCATACCCGTGCCCGCACCAAGCGTCTGCTGAAGGCTGCAGGTGCCGAGCGTGTCTTTGGTCTTGACGAAATCATGAATGCCCCCATCAACGGCAGCGGCTATAATGCAAAATATGGTCTGCTGGGCTCCAACAAGTCCACCGAGGACTCCGTTAAGCTGTTCCCCAGAGAGTGTCAAGATCTGGTGTTGGAGATCCAGGAGCGTATGCTGAAGCTCACAGGCAAGCATGTTGAAGTCATGGTCTATGGCGATGGCGCATTCAAGGATCCCATCGGCAAAATTTGGGAGCTGGCTGACCCCGTTGTTTCCCCTGCCTACACCCCCGGACTTGAGG
>JARHYV010000224.1 GCA_029258495.1 Faecousia sp.
TGTATGATGGCACCATCTTATGCAAGGATTCCGTTATGCATACTCCTTGCCTGAAAGGACCGATGAAATTGAATACCTTTTACAACACATTACGACGGAGACTATACCGCAAAGAGATACTATATGCTATGGTACTATCATTTTTTATCATGATTGTATCATACCTTGTGGAAGCCTCTCTGGAAATAAAAGCTGTAATTGATATAATACACAATCTGAATTCCGGCTTTCCAGAATATACACTCTATACGCCCGAAACGGCTGAACGATTGAAGCATTTCTTTTTAGAAAACCGGACTTCTCAAGCATTCAGTTTTTACATCTTCATGGAGGATGGATATACGATCTATAATTTCATTGCCTATTTTATAATCACACTGCCTGTGCTTATGTTCATCCAAGATCGTCAGAACGGCACCGAGCAGTTGATTGCTCTGAGAAATAAAACCGGAAGTTATCTTGCGTCAGAAGGCGTTTCCGTTTGTTTGGTCGTAGGAATTCTCGTACTTGTTCCATCCATTCTGTTTTGGGGTATTTCATATTTGATCACGCCCAATAACTTTCCTCTGTCCCAATCTTTTCCTCCTTATCCAGAGGAATTTTTCCAGATTCTAGGGCAGGAAAAAAATGTTGCGTGGAAATATCTGGCTTTGATTCTATTGAATGCCATGTTGTTCATCAGCAAAGCCTTTTTGGCATTTGCCGTAAGTTTGCGGATTCAAAAGAAGGTCGCGATTTTGTTCGTCCCAATCATTTTCAGTTACGCATTACAGATCGTATGTACCTTGTTCGGTCTGCCAGATTACGGACGGATCACCTACTTCGACTCGATGATTGACTCCCTCGCTCCGGTTTTTGTTACGATGATGATTCACATCCTGCTTGCAGTCGTGCTTATCTCCATTACAAATGTGAAAGAGAGGTCGCTCAATGGATAGAACAAATAGAGCTCGACTTGTTCCCAATTTATCAAAGTATTTCCCGTGGATTTTTTATGCGATCTCATTTGTTGTTGCTTATTTATATGTTTCAAATGATTACTATAATTATTTCACCTTGAAAATGCCTCCATCCCAATACACTATGTGGCATGACATATGCGCCCAACTGAACGATGGATTTCTCATTCCGTTCCAGCACTGGATTGGGTTGTTTTTCATCTTCTTTCAGACAACAAGCATTCGTACCATGTCTTTCAGTCTTCTCCGGTATTCTCAAAAAACACGCTGGTATTGGGATACACTCAAGGAGTTACTCGTCATCTGCTGTAAAATCATTACACTGAGTTATCTTTGTATGTTGATCCTGAGTGCAATTCGTTTTGGAATTCCCAAGTCCATGGCCTGGGAAGCCTATCCTCTTATCAATCAGCCTGTTTTGGTCATGCTGATTACTTCGTTCCTCTGTCGGTTAAATATATCCTGTTTCACAGGGGTTCTGTTTCTCCTCCTGACCATTTGGAGGAATAATGGCATTTTTTCTTATCTGGTCTGTCTGATTCTCTGTTTTGTTTCTCACCTGATCCTCTATCTTACCCCGCCGTATATGTCCTTCAAACGGATCGCAGTTACCTCCTGTTTTACGTACCATTATATCTCAGATGGCTATTTTCTAGAGAATATTCTGAACGCCTTTGGGCTTCCTTTGTTATTCGGTGGTCTTTCTATATGGCTGTCCTATCACCTATTAAATCACTTTCCGGAAAGGGGAAGGCAAGAATGAGAATGAAACGATTGCAGCCATGTAAGCTGCTATTTGCCGCACTTATCGCCGGAATTGGTTGTACCATTTTTATGATTTCCAGCCTTGCCGGTATGCTGCAGGAGACAGGGATACAGCCGATGGATCTCTATTGGCTGTATTTTGGAGTCATCCCCAGAGATTGGGAAATACCATTTAATGTTTTGAAGTATGCATTCACATTGATTCCCCTCACACTTATTTCATACTTTGTATCTAACGACATTCAGACCAATCTGATTGAAACAAAATATACGGTTGTGATCCGATATCAAAGTATTCGGCGCTGGATAAGCAGCGGTTGCCAAACTGCGCTTGCTGTCACCGTATTCTTTCTTCTGATATTTCATATCTCTTTTTTGGCAATGAATCACATGATCTGTGCAAAGTATATCGACTCTGTTCCGAGCATTTTTTCTGCTGGACAAACTGGTTCTGTTCTTGTGTTGATTGTAAAGCAGATGTTCTTTGTGAGTGCTTTGTCAATCGTTCAAATTATTGTAGCACTGCGTCATAATATTCAAACGGGTTTGCTCGTGGAATTGTGTGTTGGTGGAACAATTGTTTTTCTGGATCTGCTTCAAATTACAACGAATAAACTCTTTGGTGCTGATGCAGGGATTACAAGTCTCATTTGTGACATTATCATTTTTATTCTGGGACTCGCATTTATTCTGCTCTTATCATCAAACAAAACAAGTGAGAAATACTTAGGCTAAGGAGGATGGAATTTATGGACTATTTCATTGAAATTGAAAATCTTTCAAAGACGATCAAAAAACAGGTAATTCTTGATCATATTAATCTCCATCTGGAAAAAGGGAAGATATATGGTTTTGTCGGCAGAAACGGTTC
>JARHYV010000161.1 GCA_029258495.1 Faecousia sp.
CAGGATCGCCAGAAAGGTCTCACAGCATTTTTGCGGCTCTCCGGCAGGAAAAACATAGTGACAGGTTTCAAATCCGGCATCGATAAGACTTTGTTCGGCGGTGTCCCCATATAGGGGCCATACGGTCGATTCACTGATCAGACAGACTTTTTCCACACCCTGCAGGATGGAGATGTGGTGTCCGAGTGTTGGGAGCAGATCGTAACCGATCCGGATCTGATAGGATTTTGATGCATGAACCTCAACGGTTGTCATTGATCGGCAGCCTCCTTTGCAAGAGAACCTTCTTTTAACAATGTGATCAATCGTTCCTCGTCACTTCCGGCGATGGCGGAACGATATTGCTCCAGTGCGCTTATGCAGATGTTCAGTTCATTCAGAAGGCATTCTCGATTTTCAAGAAATAGCTCTGCCCACATGGGGGCATTCAGCAGTGCAACACGGGTCAGATCCTTGTAGCTGCCGGCGGAAAAGCCCTTGTGGGATCGGGCAGTGGGTGATTTGATGAATGCATTGCTCAGAATATGGGGCATTTGCGATGTGAATGCAATCATGCGGTCGTGAGCCTGCGCTGTGGTAACCGAGAAGGAACCGAAACCACAAGGGCTCAGCGCAGTCTTGAGATCATCCAAAAGCTGCATGTCGTCAAATCTGGGGGGAACCAAGACCATGGGCGCGCCCTGAAACAGATTGGAACGGCTGAACTTGAAACCGGACTGATGAGTACCTGCCATTGGGTGACCGCCCACAAAGGTAAAGCCATAGGACTCGGCCAGAGGAAAACACGCACTTACGATCAGCTGCTTTACGCCGCAGCAGTCGATCACAAGAGCGTCCTTCCGGATCATGGGTGCGTGGTCTTGCAGCCATTGGATGCACCCCTGCGGATAGATCGATAACAGGATCAAATCGCAGCTGCCGATCGTTGCATCATCCATAGGGGCAGTCACGACGCCTGCAAGCTGAGCAAAGCTGAGCATGCTCTTGTCCTGCTCACAGGCATATACGGTGTGACCGGCTTTGGCATATGCCCGTGCAAGACTTCCGCCGATCAGTCCCAGACCCAGAATGCCAACCTTCATCGCATGACCTCCCGGATCATCTGAACACGCCGGTTCAGATCGTCGAACTGGTCGGGAGTCAGGGATTGGGCACCATCGCACAGAGCACAGCTGGGATTGTTGTGTACCTCGACCATGATCCCGTCGGCGCCGGAGGCGGCAGCGGCAGCAGCCATAGGCGGTACCAGTGATGCCTTGCCGGTGGCGTGACTGGGATCCACCACAACAGGCAGATGGGACAGCTGATGCAGGACGGGAACCGCGGATAGATCCAGCGTATTTCTTGTGTAGGTTTCATAGGTTCGGATACCCCGTTCGCACAGGATCACATTGGGATTTCCTTCGCTCATGATGTATTCTGCGCTCATCAGCAGCTCCTGAAGGGTATTGGCCAGTCCGCGCTTGAGGAGGATCGGTTTCTTCGTTTTGCCGACTTCCTTCAAAAGATCGAAATTCTGCATGTTTCGTGCACCCACCTGAATGACATCCACATCTGCAAACAGATCCAGATGGGCCTGGTTCATCAGCTCGGTGCAGATGGGAAGACCGGTTGCCTTTTTCGCATGGAGCAGCAGGCGAAGACCTTCCTCGCCCATTCCCTGAAAAGCGTAGGGAGAGGTACGGGGTTTGAATGCGCCGCCGCGCAGAATATTGGCACCGGAATTTTTGACAGCTTGTGCCACTTCTACGATCTGATCCTCGCTCTCAACGGAGCAGGGGCCGGCGATCATGGCAAAGTATCCGCCGCCGATTTTGACATTTCCAATCTCAACGATGCTGTCATAGGGGTGGAATTTACGGTTTACCTGCTTGAATGGCTCGGAAACACGCTTGACGCTGTCCACGATCTCCAGACTGGAGAGTAGTTCCATATCCACCTTGCTGGTGTCACCGATCAGTCCGAGAATGGTCACTTCCTGACCGTGAGAGATATGCACATCCAGATTCAGATTTTTCAGCCATTCGACCAAGTGGGCTGTTTGTTCGGGGGTGGTGCCTCTTTTCAGAATTGCGATCATAATAACATCTCCTTAAAAAACAAAAGCACCGCACGATGCGATTCGTGCGGTGCCGGAAAATCAATATAAGCTCTTTTGAGATTTAAGAGCAGCACAAATCGCTATTACTTTTTCGGAAAAAAGTAATAGTAGCCAAAAAAGTATGCAGCTGCGAATACATTATGGCTCATGGAAGTGTGCCTCCGAAATCTTTGATAGGTGCAGTATAGCACAGTCGAACCTGTTTTGCAAGGGATGAAATAAAAAATCTGTTACAAATCAAAAATACTCAG
>JARHYV010000226.1 GCA_029258495.1 Faecousia sp.
TGCAAAACCAATCCCTTGTACCGATGCTTGTATCCGCTGTCACACAGAAAATGGGGTGATGGACGATGGGATGCGGTTCGGGTCTATTCTGCCGGGAAGGAAGGCTGCTTATGGAAATCATAACCGCCCATTATGAGGAAATTGCCCAAAGACTGCGCACCTATTATCCGGAATGTACCGTTACTCGGACAGCCGACACCATGACGATCCGTCATCGGATCGGCAGCATGGAGCTGGTCGGACTTCATGTTTCTTTTTACACACTGGGGGAACCCTTTGGGGAATTGGATTTTGACAGCCCCAGTGAGCTGTATGCAGGGCTTGAGTCCTACATCCGCACGCTGAAAGAGGAAGGCGCACACTGCAATCAGACCTTTATCAGCGCTCAGAACAATGCCGGAAAACGCAGCCGTATCAGCATAATGGCAGGAACGGGTGCGTTTGCCGGACTGATTGCGGCATATTATCTGTGGGAGCTTTCGGATGTTGTTCTCTGGTGCTCGATGCTGATCTCGCTGCTGCTGCCCCTCATTGTACGGCTTGCCGTTCAGTACAGTATTCGCAGGGATTGGGTCTGCCCACATTGCGGAGCCGGTCTGCCGCTGCAGACAAGGCAATGGTTTCCGCAGATGGAACCTGTCACAAGCTGCCCCTGCTGCAAGGCAGACCTGTTGGATGGGGCGCTCCTTCAGAGTGTCCGGCAGCATATTTCCTCCCATGAGGCGGATGATCCAAAGTCTGCTCCTTCAAGCAGCAAGCCTACGGCTGCAGCCACATCCCTGCCCGGACGAAGAAAGGCTCTCGTGTGCCGGCTCTGGGGTGCAGCATTGCTGGTTCTTTGTGGGTTATTTACTTCGCTGCTGGTATCAGACCCGGAATTGACGGATACCGGCATGAAGGTTCTGGATGCCGCTGTCCTTGCGCTGACAGCTGCTGCCGGAGTTTCCTTGCTGTTGAGCCGCACCGTCACTTATGAACGGATCGAGCAGCCTGTGCTCGCGGTGTTTGGGAAAAAATACAGCGGTCTTAAGGCGGTTCCTGTGGGACTGTTTGGCATCATCCTGTTGTTTGCTGCATTGGTGCTGTCTTTAGGGGAAGAGCCGTCTTTTGGGATGATGCTCCTGTTCTCTGTTTCTGCACTCTTTTTCATCGGTCTGAGTGTCTGGCTGCTGTTGGCATGGAAGAACCGTTCTGTGCTGATCTATCCCACTCATATGGTAAGCACCTCCGTCTTCCGGCGTACAAAGAATATCAAATTGGATCATATCTCGGCTGTGCGCATCGGTTCAAACGGCACCATCCGCTTCTTGGATCATGGCGGAAGGGTAATCCTGTCCATTCCCTGCGGAATGTCCGGAGCTGTGCAGGTGGTTGACTGGATCGATGAACAGGGGATCCCCGTGGAACAGAAGAACACCATTGCGCAAAAGGCATCTCAGGAGCCGGAGGCTGCCTTGGCATGGAAACCGGAATATGGGACACCCATGCATGCGCATCTGAAGTCCATTCGCATGGGGCTGATCCTGACGGTTACACTGCTGATCCTCGGAAGTGTCCTGCCGCTGCTCCTGTTCTTTATGAAGGCACTGGGAGTCCGCACTACGATCCTGCTGACTGCGTTTGCGCCTGTGCCGGTCATGTGTTTCTATGTCATTTTTGCGACGGTATTCTATGTGGGCTCCTGTCCGAAGGGGGCTACCGACGAATGGAGAGCCAAGCATATCAAATTTCCCATCCTGCTGATCTCACTCTTTGAACTTTGGGTTTTCTCTCAGGTTTTTCAGATTTGGCAAAATCATTTCCTTCAGGTCGTCGGATTTGGAAGAATGTTCCTGATGGCTGTCATCATCTATGCCCTGTTTGCGGTACTGGCGTGGAGCCGAACCCCCAAATATCTGCATACCGAGGATTTCGGCGTGCTGTTGCTGACCCTCATTTTGGTGGGACTTGTGACAGCCTACGGCATAAATCTGGCAATATCGAAACCTGTAGAGCACTATCCGGCGGTGGTGGTGGATCGGTATATTTCCCCTCAGGAACGCAGAAACAGAACATGCACACTGACTGTTCTGCTGGATGACGGCACCACTGCACGGGTGAATGTCAGCGAGGATCTGTACCGGCTGCACGAGGCAGGCAGGGAGCTTGTGGTCTGTCAAAGGGAAAATATCCTTGGTGTCCGATTTGTGCAGCTGCATGTGCCGAAGGGGGCAGACGAGCATTCCGTGTCTGAAACGGCATCTCAGGAAAGGAGCATGAACGCATGAAAAAAACCAGAAAAACCCCCTACGATGCGCCTCTGTCCAAGATCTTTGTGGATGCCGGACTGGATGTTGCCGTTATATTGCTGATTAGCTGTGTGGCAGTCTATCTGCTCATGCTGTATATAGGGTATGATGCTTTGCGGCGCGGCAGGCTGATGATATTCTGTGTTATCGGGAGTATTCTGTGTGCGTATCTTCCGGCATCGATCAGTCTGTTCCGGACGCGGAAACAGGAGCGCATTCTGGGAATACGATGGAAGGATCGAACAGACAACCGGCGTCCTATGCAGGAACGGGACTGGTATCTGAGCTTTGACCGCGGTGGGTTCATCCTCTATCACCGTGCCTATATCAAGCAGATCCTAGGCTCGTTTGAGGAAACGATAACCACAGATCTGGGTCATGAGAATGTTCGGTGCGTCCGGTTTGAGGACATCACCGGCAAGCTGCATGTCATCAGATTTTCTTCCGGCACTGCCCACGGACACTTTTTACAGTGGTATCAGCGTAAAAAGCTGATTGATAAAAAAGCTGATTGATGAGCTCATCAATCAGCTTTTTTACTTGTACATGTTACAGTTTCCAGCTGACGGCCAGTTCCCTCAGGGAGATGAACCGGCGGTAAAGCCCATCCTGACGGAGCAGCTCCTGATGGGTGCCCTTCTGGACGATCCTTCCCTGATCGATGACCAGGATCTGATCGGCATTCTGCACGGTTTTCAGACGGTGGGCGATCATAATAATGGTCTTTTTCCGGGTCAGCTCATCAATGGCAGCCAAAAGCTCCTCCTCATTCTCCGGGTCAACATTTGCGGTTGCCTCATCGAGAATGATGATGGGCGCATCCTTCATCATGGCTCTGGCAATGCTGAGCCGCTGCCGTTCGCCGCCGGAAAGGGTGCCGCCGCTTTCTCCGATGACGGTATCGTAACCATCGGGGAGTGCCATGATGAAATCGTGGCACCTTGCTTTTTTGGCGGCAGCGATCACCTTATCCATGGGGGCATCCGGATCGCCGAAACGGATGTTATTTGCAATGGTATCCCGAAACAGATAGACATTCTGGAATACAAAACTGAAATTGCGCATCAGCGCATCCATACTGTATTCCTTGATATTTCTGCTGCCCAGTGTGACACTGCCGCTGTCAACATCCCAAAACCGTGACAGCAGATGGCAGAGGGTCGTCTTGCCTCCGCCTGAAGGGCCTACGATGGCGGTGGTGGTATTTTGCGGAATGGTCACGGACAGATCGTGGATGATCTTCTTTTCGCCGTAGGAAAAGTCAATATGCTCCGCCTGAAGATCAAAGGATGTGGGGGCATCCTCCACACCTTCGATCTCCATCATGGGCACACTCAGGATATCCTTTGCCTGCGTGACACACAGATCCACCATGCGCAGAAGTGCGGAATAAGTACCTGCTTTTTCAAGACCCTCCATCATCAGGAAGGAGCAGATCATCAGCATGATGCAGTTGAACAGGGTCATGGTCTGGGTACTGTAAAAGAACAGTGACGCGATGACCATGCTGACACCGATCATTTTTGCAACAAAGTTTTGCAGCAGCATATAGGGGATGAGCGTCAGCTCCATGCGGATGTTGGCATTGGCATTTTCATCGATGTCTGTTTCCAGTTTCTGGTTGAATTTTCCGCAGAGGTGATAGGATTTGACCTCAGCGATGCCTTTTGCATATTCCAGAACCTTCTCCACCACCGCAGAGTCGGAGCGGACTTTTTCTGCGGAGCAGGCTCTGGATGCCTTCTGCATCCGCATATTCACCAAAAAGAAAATCAGCAGCCCCAGTACTAGCAGTATGCCGATCCGCCAGTCAAAGCGGAACATCAGAAGGGTGACCACTCCGGTGAGGAACATGCCGCTGGTGACAAAAAGCACCACTCTTGTGCCCACATCTGCCAGACTCTCCATGGTATTGGTGGTGACGGAGATGATCCGGCCCAGACTGTGTTCGTTGAAGTAGCCCATCGGAAGATACCGCATATGCTCGGCGATTTCCATGCGCTTGTCGGCGGCGGTTCCGTAGCCGGCCTCGGTCTGGAGCATGGTGGAACGATAATTGATGATGGATGCCCCCAGAACGGACAGTGCCATGATCCCAAAGGATGACCAGATGACCGTATTTGTGATGGCATCATTCAGCAGCGCATCCAGCATCACACCGATGGCATAGACCTTCAGCACTCCAAACAGGGCGGAGAATACCCCCAGAACAATGGAAATATAGAATTTCCGCTGATTTTCTTTGTTGCAGAAGGAAAAGAAATTCTGAAATGTCTGATACATTCTGTGCACCTCCTTACAGACTGTCCTTTGCGCAGATATGGGAGCTCCAGAGCTTTTGATAAAGCGGGCAGGTATCGAGCAGTTGTTCGTGCCTGCCGGTTCCGGCGATGGTTCCCTGATCCACAACTGTGATTTGGTCTGCATCTGCAATGGTTGAAAGCCGATGGGCGATCACGATGAGGGTCTTGCCCTTGACCAGTTTGGCAACGGATGCCTGAATGACAGCCTCGTTTTCCGGATCGGTATAGGCAGTGGCCTCATCCAAAATCACGATGGGTGCGTTTTTCAGCATGGCTCGGGCAATGCAGATCCGCTGCTTTTCACCGCCGGAAAGATGGCTGCCGCCGCAGCCGACCATGGTATCAAAGCCCTTTTCCAAGGACATGATGAAATCCCAGCAGCCGCAGTCCTTTGCGGCTTGCTCGACCTGTGCATCGGTGGCAGAGAGTCTGCCCATGCGGATATTCTCCCGAATGGTATCGTCAAACAGGAAGTTTTCCTGAGATACATATGCGATCAAGCCGTAATACTGCTCGGCAGAGAGCTGCCGGATATCCACACCCCCGATGCAGATGCTGCCTGCGTTTACATCCCAGAATGCGGCGATCAGCTTTGCAATGGTGGATTTTCCGCTGCCGGATGGGCCGACAAGAGCGTTCACTGTCCCTTCTCGGAAGGTCAGATCGATGCCGTGAAGGACTTCCTTCTCGTTGTAGCCAAAATGGACATCTGTCAGGGTGACGATGTGATCCTTCGGCAGACTTGTGCTGTGCTGAGGCCGGGGCATCTCCTGAGCATCGATGATGGATGTGACCTCGCCGATCACGGTATTCAGCTTTGCGATATCGTCGCTGAAGGCCATGCAGTTGATGATTGGGGTGATCAGACCCATGGCAAGGATGGTGACGAAGATGAAACTGATCTGGGAAAGAGAGCCGCTGCGTACAAGCAGTCCGCCGATGGGCAGGACGGTGATCAGCGTAGCAGGCATGATGTTCATGGAGAAGGTGAAGTAGAGATTGCTCTGGCGCATCCAGTCCACATAGCTTGCGGCACCTTCTTTTGCGGCAGCGACGAATTTTTCGTAGGAGCTTTTGGCTTTGCCGAATACCTTGATGACTTCGATGCCGCCGATGTACTCAACGGCTGTGTCATTCAGGTTTTTGGTGGCCACAACCGTTCGCTTATAGTATTTTTCGTAGCCGATCATCATGCACATGAAACAAAGCATGCCGATGGGGAAGGTGATCAGCGATACCAGAGCCATGCGCCAATCGATCCAGAACAGGAATCCCAGTGTAGCCAGAACGGCGCAAAGGTTTCCGCTCATTTCCGGGATCATGTGCGCAAGTGTTGTTTCGATGCTGTCGATGCGCTCTACCAGAATGTTTTTCAGATTGCCGGAGCCGAATTGCTGAACGGCACCCAAGGGCATCCGCTCCATTTTCATCAGCCCCTGCTTTCGGATGTTGGCAAGCACGGAAAAGGTTGCCACATGGGAGCAGGCGGTGGAGCCGGAATGAAAGGAAACCCGAATCAGCCATGCGACCGCCATAATCAGGCAATCGACAAGATACGCGTTGAAATTGGTTTCACCGCCGAGTAATTTGGATATGATATGCGCGATCATGAGGAAAGGGATCATCTGGCACAGTGCACCGATGATCGCCAGAATGATGCTCAGGATATAGAATTTGCGTTTTTGTCCTTCAAATTCCATGATCCAGGCAAAGGCTCCTTTTTCTTTTTTCATTGAATGACCTCCTTGTTTTTGATAGAACTTTGGAATGTGCTAAAACCTGACAGAAGGGATCACCTTCCGCTCATCAAAACAGCAGAGGATACGATGCATCCCTGCTGCGGATGCATGATATAAATGCGGCGGCGAAAGAATGCGCCCAATGGCGGAATGAGGATAGTTAGTTTTGACTAACTTCGTTTCAAAGAATTGAGGGGTCTTAAAACCCCAAAACTCTTTCCCAGCCTGCCTAGTAGAAATCGACAAGCTGTCTGATATATTCGGATGTATTTTCCTTGGGGATCTCGTGAACGACCATTTCAAAATAGGCGCAGAACATGCCGCTGGTCAGCATGTGCTCCAGCTGGGG
>JARHYV010000057.1 GCA_029258495.1 Faecousia sp.
CAAGTGTTTGCAGCAGCCCTTCGCTTTATGAATCCATTACTGTGCAGCGTAAACGGAGCACTGTCTGCGATCCTTGCCCTTGCGCTCGAACTTGACGGTACCGTCAACCAGAGCGAACAGGGTATCATCGCTACCGATACCAACATTGACACCGGGATGGATGTGAGTGCCTCTCTGGCGAACCAGAATGTTGCCAGCCAGAACGAACTGACCGTCAGCACGCTTCACGCCCAGGCGCTTTGCCTCGGAATCACGGCCGTTCTTGGTGGAACCGCCGCCCTTATGGTGAGCGAAGAACTGAATACCAATCTTCAGCATGGTGTTACACCTCCAAAACTTCGATATAATCAGGATAATCATCCCGCAAACTGCACAGAGTAATCAGCATTCCGGCAAGTACTGCCTGAACGGAGTCCTCTTCGTCACAGGACGCGGGCAGGGTCAGCGTGATGCGAGCATCCTCGTTCTTGACCCGAACCTTGGCCTTTGCGCCACAGACATCATTGATGGTGGCCTCAGCCATGGTAACCACGGCGCTGACAGCTGCACAGACAATGTCGGTGCCAGCCTCGCCGTAACCGCTATGACCGAAAACGGTGAATCCTGTAATTCTGTCGTCCTCGGTAAAAAATTCACATCTGGTCATAACTTACAGAGCGATCTTAGTGATCTCGACCTTGGTGTAGGGCTGACGGTGACCCATCTTCTTCTTCTCGTTCTTCTTTGCCTTGTACTTGAAGATGGTCAGCTTCTTACCCTTGCCGTTCTTGACGACCTTAGCCTCGACAGCTGCACCCTCGACAACGGGAGCGCCGATCTTGGAGTTCTCACCGTCCAGGACAGCCAGAACTTCGTCGAACTTGATGGTAGCGTTCTCCTCAGCGTTCAGCTTTTCGATGAACAGAACATCACCCTCTGCGACGGTGTACTGCTTACCGCCGGTAACGATAACTGCTTTCATTTGTTTTCACCTACTTTATATTGTGTAGTCTCGCTCTTAGGGCGCGGCGATTGCGCACCAACTTAAAGCCCCTTCGATGCGGCTGGAATATTTTATCATGGTATTTTCAAAAAGTCAATAACATTTCTCAACTTTTTCTTGATGTTTTTCCGTTTTTTTGCTATGATAGACCTATCTTTCCCGGAGGTAAGTATCCTATGAAAACAAAACACTGGGTGATCGGTTTTGCGGTTCTGGCTGTGATCTGCGTCATCAGTATGATCCCACTACTGAGTTCCGCTCCTGCATCATCCGCCGAAATATATGCAGACGGCAAGTTGATCAAAACCGTTTCCTTAAACATCGATCAGGAATTCATCGTTGACGGGCACAACACCATCACGGTAAAAGACGGCGCCATTGCAGTCACGCAGGCGGACTGCCCGGATGGCTATTGCATGAAACGGGGTTTTTGCTCCGGAGGTGCCGATATTGTGTGCCTTCCCAATCGGGTCGTGATCCATTTTGTGGCAGAGGCCGAGGTAGACGGGGTCGTCGGATAAATCTTTTAGAAATTTGAAAAAAAGTGTTGACAAAGCGTCAGTTTTCTAGTATAATACCAAATGTTCCGAGCGGAACAAAACTGACCTGGACGATTAGCTCAGCTGGTAGAGCATGCGCTTGACGTGCGCAGGGTCAGCGGTTCGAGTCCGTTATCGTCCACCAAAAAAGCACCATCTTTTGATGGTGCTTTTTCTTTTACCCTTTTACTCCTCTTCAGCCCTCCCGCAGGAGCAGGACGCCCTATATTACACGCAAAACCCCCGGTGGCACGAGCTGTGCCACCGGGGGTGCGTATTTTATGGAGACTGCTAATGGTCGTACGACTCTCTCAGCCCTCACCCAATGCAGTCCAGTTATTCGGATCGAAGATATTATCTTTTACTCCCATCCATGGACCCGGCATAAAGGTATTACCATTATTGACCAGTATATCATTCTCAAACGAGAATAGGATATGCTGCTCACCCGCAAACTTGGCTGCGTTATCGATTTTCTTCTGGGTAAAAGGATTTACCGGATCTTCAATAAGTCCCTGCATGGCCAGAGTGGGAACATCCGCATTGGTCATAAAGGTTTCATCCACCTTGAATTCAGTTGCATTGAAGTCCTTTACCATCAAAAGGGGATTATATGCCATCAGATCCGTTCCATCCGGAAGGAGCAGATCTTCCTGCTGTTCATTCAAGCTGGCTCCATGATCCGCTACAAGAATGATCTTCGTATTATCGTAAAGATCATTGGCTCGCAGATAATCCAGCCAATGTCCGATCTGCAGGAAGGCGGCCATATTGATCTGATAATGCTTGATCTGAACAGGATCTTCCATTTTCAGGATCTTACCATCTACTTCAAACCGACTCGGATAGTTAGGTGCGTTCAGCGTATCGTTGACCTCCAGAGGCGGGGTATAGTCCGGCAGTTCCAGATAAACCGGTTCATGTGTGATATCATTGGTGATGACCGTAAAGGTATTGCCTGTGCCATCTTTAGCCGCAGTAATATCTGCCAGATTATGCAGAACAGAATAAGACTCGAGAAAACGATTCCAATACGGAGGATCCGATGTTTCATCTCCAATGGTCGAATAATAAATATCCGGCTGCAGTGCCACCGGCGATATCTTGAACAAGCTGTAATAGAAGAAGTGCCGATAAAGGTTCGTTTCCCCTCTGGTAGAGCCATCCTCCTGAACATATTCAATGCTGCCCATGGTATTGTATCTGTTGATATTGGGATAAGGCTCATAAATGCTGAGATCCGGATACCAGGAATAACCTGCATAACTGGGATCGCAAACCGTCACCTCATACCCTTCATCCGCAAATATCCGCGGCATGACCAAAAGTGCCTCATTATGTT
>JARHYV010000256.1 GCA_029258495.1 Faecousia sp.
GGACTGACGGGCGCGTACAATTCTGCCTGCATCGCCAGGGAAGAGCTGCTTGAAAAATTCCCGGAAAGAAAGATCTTCATTGTGGACTCTCTGGGTGCATCCTCAGGCTATGGACTGTTCATGGATCGCCTTGCAGATCTTCGGGACGAGGGCATGGAGATCGAAGAACTCTATGACTGGGCGATCGCCCACAGATTGGAGCTGAACCACTGGTTCTTCTCCACGGATCTGACCTTTTATGTGAAGGGCGGTCGTGTTACCAAGGCTGCGGGCTGGTTCGGAACCGCTCTGAAGATCTGCCCGCTGCTGAACATGAATGACGAGGGCAAGCTGATCCCGCGTTTCAAGGTCAGAGGCAAGCAGGCTGTGATCAAGCGGATCGTAGAGGAGATGAAACGCTGCGTCCGGGATGGTGCTCAGTACGATGGCAAGTGTTACATTTCGCAGGCGGCATGCTATGAGGATGCGGCAGCCGTTGCCAAATTGGTGGAGGAGGCCTTCCCCAATCTGAACGGCCGTGTGGAGATCAACCACATCGGAACGACCATCGGCAGCCATACAGGGCCGGGAACTGTGGCACTGTTTTTCTGGGGCCAGCAGCGGGAACACTGATCGGCTGCAATATAAAAGAAAAAGCCTCTGTACCAAATGCGGTACAGAGGCTTTTGTGATTGGAAAAAATTATAAATAACCTGTTGACATTTGGTGAATACAGCGGTATACTTTGTGCAATCGAATACACTGCTTTGTGAATTTGTGCGTCCGCGCTCATCGCGGCTGCACGGAAGATGGGTGCAAATCCCACACAGGAACGCTGCTGTAAGGAACGAGCTGCTCCTCATGAAAACGCTGTTTTCAGCCACTGGATAGGATCCGGGAAGGCGAGGGGTATGTGATGAAAGCCGAGTCAGAATACATTTGCAAAGCAGTCAGGAATTCTCTTCGTTATCTGGAGATACCTTTTGGGGATCCTCATGATCTGTGTGCAGCAGATCCTGTAGGATCATTTTGCTTTGTTGTAAAACCCATGTGATACGCGAGGAGTATCACATGGGTTTAATTTTTTTAAGGAGAAGTTAGAATGAAAAAGATTATTTCCCTTGTCTTGAGTGCCTGCCTGTGCGCAGCGACATTCAGCGCCTGCGGCACAGAAAAGCCGTTAGAAACCACGGATACTATGCAGACAACCGCATCTCAGACGGCATCTGACACAACAGGGGCATCCAACGGACATGTTGCCCTGCTCCGCTTGGGCACCACCAATGAAAATGATAATTTCAATGCAGTGACCCAGTCCGGTATTCTTGGTCGGATCAATTATACCGGTTTTTGTCAGGGAAACATGTTCGTTGTAGATGAGCAAGGCAAATTACAGCCGTCCATGCTGAAAAGCTATGAGATCAGTGATGATAATCGTACGCTCACCATGGTGATTCCCACCAATGCCTACTGGCATGATGG
>JARHYV010000105.1 GCA_029258495.1 Faecousia sp.
GAGTTCTTCTCCAAGCCCTGCATCTGCAGCATCATGCTTGCAGGTACAGAGGATGACATCTCCGGTGCCGCGATCAAAGCTCTGGAGGATATATTCTGCAAAAAGCAGTACAGTGTCCATCTGGTCAAATACAGCCCCCACGAAATGTACTTCATCCTGAACGGAGAGATCCTGTCCATTGATGACATCAGCGACACCCTGCACCGTTTCTGGGCAGAAAACCAGATGAACCTTCTGGCGGGTATCGGTACAGCGGAAACAGTGCAGAATTTGAAACAGAGCTGTGACCAAGCCAAGCGCGCTGTCCGATTGGGAAGGATCTGCACCTCCGGCTGCATCTACATCGGTGAGCCAGAGGATACGGACTGTGTCCGGTTCCCTCTGGATTTTGAAAATCGCATGATGTCCTTTATCTATGCTGCCGATAAGGCTGCTGTCCGGGATTTCATCGAGGAGATCTTCCAGAGCAATCAGGGGATCGACTGGTCTGCCTTCAACAAGCTGACACTGGACTTCTACGAAAGCTACAAGCGCCTTGCCTCCAAGCTGCAGACCCCCATCGACGAAGGAACGCTGAAAAGCCTTGGTTTCTTCGGATATCAGCCGGAGCAGACAAAGCATCAGCTGCAAAAGCTGTATTCCGATATGGTCTTTGACCTTCCCGTTGACAAGCGGGCAAGCAGCGTCAGCACCTTTATCAAGGAATACATCAGCGACAATTACAGGGATTCCGGCATCACCATTGAGGCCATTGCCGAGGAGCTGGATCTTGCCCCAACCTATGTGTCCACGCTGTTCAAGCGGGAGGCTCTGGTGTCCTTCAGCCAGTATCTGTCGGATTTCCGGATCCAGAAGGCCATCGATCTTCTGGAGCATACCGACATGAAGATCAAGGATGTGGCTCTGGAGGTTGGATTCGGCACATACAGTAACTTCGCAAGAACCTTCAAAAAGAAACTGGGGATCACTCCCGTGGAATTCAAAAATCAGAACAACCCATAAAAACAGCCTCCGCTGCCGTTCATCCGAACAGCAGCGGAGGTTTTATCGTTTTCCGGCGGTATTATGCCTTTGTATCCTCGGGGAAGTCTTCCATGCGCGCCCAGCGGTCTTTCAGCATGAAGGCAATGCTCTTTGGGTTTCTCTCCCTTGTGAAGATACCCTTTTTATTGCCGATCACTCTTGTCGTACCCTGCTTGGTGGCAAAATCGGCAAATGCCCACAGGTGCTCACCGATCACAAAGTCCAGTCTGTCAAAGACCTCATTGAACCGCCTGACCATCTCGATCTGGTATTCCTCGGTAAACATCACCTCGGGGACGGAGTGGAACCCGGCAATGGCATCTGCGCCGTATTCCGTGATGATGACGGGCTTGTGGTAATTCTCATACCACAAGGTAAGCTCCTTCTCTGCCTGATAGCCGATCACATCCAGCATGCCGGAGTCCTCGTACCAAGAATAGTACTTGTTGATGCACACCACATCCAGAAGATCCGCCACCTTGTCCTTACGGGAGCCATAGGGGAAAGCATAGCTCACCATGGTGACAGGACGGCTTGCATCCTCATGGCGAACCGTATCGATGATATCGCTGAAATAGGGACGGGCTGCATCTTCCCAAGAGGAAGGCTCATTGGCGATGCTCCACATGACCACGCAGGGGTGGTTCTTATCTCTGTCGATGAGATCCTTCATGACCTGAATGTGGAACTGCTTTGTTTCGTCGTTCACACGCTCCGGCACAAACACACGCTTTTCCTCGTTGAAGAAGGTCATGCCCACCGCCGGCGACTCGTCGATCACTACAAAACCATACTCGTCTGCCCAGTCCAGCATTTCCTCTGCGTAAGGATAGTGCGAGGTTCGGAAGGAGTTGGCACCGATCCACTGCATCAGGTTGAAATCCCGGATGCAGGTCACATCGTCCAGACCCTTGCCCTTCAGGTTCATATCCTCGTGCTTGCCAAAGCCCTTGAAATAGAAGGGCTTTCCGTTGATGAGGAACTTTCCGTCCTCCACCTTCACGGTGCGCACACCAAATCTCTGATGGTACACATCCACCGTTTCACCATCCTGCTCCAGAATGGTGGTGAAGGTATACAGATACGGCGCGCCGGGATTCCACAGGTGGGCATTGGAGATCACGGCTGTACCATCTGCCCCTTCTGCCTGAGCCACCACACAGCCCTGAGCATCGGTGATCTCGACACGGATGCTGCCGCTGCCCTCGGTGCTGATTTGGTAGGCTACAAGCCCGTCATCGCCTTGCAGTTGGGTGTTCAGCCGGACATCGGTGATATGCGCCTTAGGGGTGGTATACAGCTTTACAGGTCTGTGAATGCCTGCATAGTTGTAGAAATCGTGGAAATACCGCTGAACCTTTTTGGGCTTTTCATAGCGGTAGGGATCGTCCAGAATTTCGATCTCTCCGGGAGGCAGCGTCTGGAAATCCAGAACATTATTCACACGGACGGTGATACGGATCTTCTCGCCGGGAGCTGCCATGCAGGAGATCTCTCCCTCAAAGGGCAGATAGCCGCCCTTGTGCTCCATGAGAAATTCGCCGTTCACCCAGACCTTGCCATAATGGGTCACGCTGCCAAATCTCAAAACAATGCGCTTTTGTTTCCATGTGGAAGGCACAAACACCGTCCGCTCATACCACACATCCCCCGAAAGATCGCGGATGCCGCTGTCTGTGGTGATGTCATTGTAGCTGGCAGGCACCGGCATATGCATGCGCCGAGGCAGTCCGGTTTCAAACCACCGCTGCTGCTCTCCCACACCTTCGGCATCCGGGCAGAAATCCCACACACCGTCCAGTGTCTTTACTTCTCTTGTACTGCTTTCATATGGATATAGCATATTCAAGCCCCCTATTCGTTCCAAATCTTATATGCGCGGACAAAGAACCGAACATCCCTGATCTGCACATCTGCCTGTATCTGAAATACAGGATTTTCTTTGATATTCTGTATATTTTCCTGAAATACAGCGATTTTGGTCTGTTTCCACTGCTTTGTATCATCCATCTTGATGTCGCAAAGCACGCTGTCGCCGTGGAGCAGCCGGAAGGAGCCGTCCCCTTCCTCCAGATAGGAAAAACTCAGCCAGCTGTCGTAAGCCCATCGGGACATGCACTCGAGCATCCCGTCATCACACAGCCGGATCGCCCCATGTGCCGCCTGAATGCTCCCTTCCGTCTGGGACAGGAAGAATTCCCTGTGGCACAGCTGATGCTCCAGAGCCTCCAGCAGCCCTTCCATGCCATCCATATCCAGCCGCGCCTGTCCCAGCTTTCCTGTGCTGATCTCCTGAGCAATGCGATCCAGTGCCCTATCGTACGCCGTCGTATCCGCATGGGCTTTGCCCAGACGGTACAGCCGTTTCCTCAGGTAAAACAGCTGCAGGGGCAGCCGGAGATCCTCACTGCTGTGAGGATCCTCCAGAGCCTTCCATTGTGCGGCATACTTTCTGGTGGTTTCCACCTCCCGATATCCGTCGTTCAGGGTCGGTTCGATCTGGTGGCTCTCGGTATAGTCATTCCACGACACCACATAGACGATGTCTTCCTCATCCGGATGCGCCACATGGCTCTTCCACATCTGCTCGTAGGTTTCTCCCTCTGCCCGGGGAATATGGGACAGATCGTGCTTATCCCATGATGCGCATGCCCGGTTGTCCATGGCAGGATTTACGCATCCGATGCGCACCCTGCTGTTGGTATCCTGCATCGCCTTGCGCAGCACATCCAGATATGCGCAGGCATCCTCCGTGGTCGCGTATCTGTCCCACGCGCTGTAGGCATCGGTTTCAAGTCCGCTGCGCAGCCGTGTGGGGATCCACCCGAAAATTCCGTCGGATACCGGCAGCCATCCGTTCTGCTCCAGCTGATAGCGCACATTCTCTCCGTCCACCGTGCCCGCAATGGGGGCTCTGACCAAGAAAAACGGCTCCTTGACTCCATCGGGCAGATTGTAGGTCTGGTTTTTGATCTGTTCAAATTCCTCGATGGTCAAGCCGCCTCCAAACAGCAGGATCAGCGGATGCCCGTCAACCTTGGCTCCCACCGGAGATGCAAACAGATGATCCAGAAGATACTGTACATTTTCCTGAAACAGCTGGGTTTTCCGCTCTCTTGTGGTGGCATCGGGATGGAATTCCTCGATCCACGGATAAAAATGCCACGCATCGCACCAGTTGATCCCGATCTCAAAGTCCAGTTTCTTCGCCATTGCCATCATGCGCAGCATTTCGTCGTTGCTTTCATGCTCCTGAAAGCCCCATTCTACAAAGAACCCATCAATATGTGCCAGCTTTGCAGTTAAGATCTGGTATTCGATATAGTCGTTATCCCGCTGCGACTGCATCCCGAGCAGCGGCTGCGAAAGCGCAGCCAGATCATGCAGCCCGTCCTTGCCGATGCAGTCGGCATTATGGTTTGCCGTCCGGACGCTTGCCCTGCTTTTCCTGGCGGTACCATGGTATTTCCACTGCGCGACGATGCCGTCGTGTTCTCTGGTGCAGCGCGGGCCGTGGTAATCCGCATAAACCTTTTTCTTCACCGTTTTTCTCCCTTTCTTTTCTGGGTACAGACAAAGAGCACATATCCCACAGACAGCACCATTGCGCCCATCAGCCAGAAGATCCGTCCCTGTGCCTCATCTCCGGTGTCGGGGTTATGTCCCGGTTTGACCGTTTCACCGGGAGTGGTTTGCTCACCGGGGACATTCTCCTCCTCAGGCTTGGTCGTTTCCGTAGGCATGGTATCTTCATCAGGCGCGGTCGTTTCCGTAGGCTTTGTGTCTTCGCCGGGCTTGGTTTCCTCCTCAGGCTTTCCGCTGTCCGGAGGTGTGGTATCATCATACTGCTTGGATACGACAAATTCCAGTGAAATATCGCGGATCTCGCCTTCCCCTGTAAACACCAGATCCGAGTCGTTTTCTGCCTCATGGTTCATCACAAGGTGGTCATTGGTAAAGCGGACTCTGCCCTGTTTCCAGTCGTTGGTTCCGGTCTTCTGGATGCTTGCAATGGTGGTAAAATCTCCAAAGGGAGCCGTATCATGGGACGCACCGGAAATATTGATCCTGCCGTCCCCCTCATCCATATAGGAAAAGTTGACATACCCTTCGATCGCTCCGTCCTGAAGCTTTTGCACCACCTCATCCGACAGAGTCAGATAGGTGCCGTTTCTGAGCGAATAAGACGGAGTCTGCTGCCCTGCATCTGCCGCCGCTGCCACAGCAGCTGCTGCATCCGCCTTTGGCGCATAGACCTCGATCTCCTTGATGCGCACACCTCTGCCCTCCACCTCGGTGCTGTAAAATCTGACCTTTTCCGTCGTGATGGGGTCGAACATCAGGGAAAGATCCTTGGTATTGTTGTCATGGAACTTGGTTCCCGGGATCAGCTGCCACTGTCCGTCTGCCCAGTATTCCATCTGGAAATCTCTCACCGCAAAGCCCGTGGCATCCCCCATGTAGAGATCGATCTGGCAGATATCATAGCTGCCCTGCAAGTCGATCTCAAGCCAGTGCTCGGTGTACTTGGAGGGTGTCCTCCACCGGGACTCCAGAGAGATGATCCCATCCACCGCCAGTTCCGGCCCTGCGCCGCTCATCTGGGTATTTGCCTTTACCGGTTTCTTCAGCGCCACATTTTCAAGCAGAGGCGAAACCGTAATAGGCTTGACAACGGTCGTGCCGCCCTCCTGATCCGTGACCTCTATTCGGATCTGATGGCGCTGTACGGCGATGGGCTCCATATGCAGCGTATACACACTGCCCTCCTGCTGAACCTCCGCCGGCGCTGTCAGCACACCATCGATATACACCTGAATATCTGCAACGGTGCCGTCTTCGTCCTGTGCATCCAGCTGAATGTCCCAAGCCTTAGAAAAATCTACCTGCTTTGCATCCTGCGGAGCAAGCAGCTTTACTGCGGGCAGACGGTTTTCAAACAGCTTTACCTCTGCAACTTTTCCCTGCGTGTTTGCAAAGACGATGCGAAGTTTCGCTGCCGTGACGGAGCCTTCCACTGTAAAATCTCCGCCGATCCCCTGCTCAAATCCTGCATCCAGACGGATCTCGGCAGGGACAAAGGTGTCCCCCTGCTGATACCACAGCTCAAAGGGAGAGTCTGTCAGGATCGTACCGCAGACAATGTTCTTTTCTCCGCCAAGATCCAATTCCAGATAGGCATCGCTGCCCTGATACTCCCAGAAGGTGCGGCTGATACCATCCACCGCCTTCTCCGGCTCGCCGCCTGCATTACCGGTGACGGCGCAGTGGTAAGCCGCATTGACTCTGGACTCCTGTTTCACCGCAAAGGCATTTTCGGTTTCGGTGCAGATGATCTGCTGGGTATGCACCTGCTGCTGAGTCTGCTCCAGTTCCGTATGCACCTGAGCAAAGATCTCCTCCGCCTGAGCATAAGCACCTTGGCTGATCTTCTGTCCGGCATCATCCAGACTGGTCTGAATGCTCGTCATATCATAGCCCACAGCAGCCAGATGCTGAGCATGCTTGCGCAGCTCAAACAGCTTTGCGGGCAGTTCAAATCCGGATGCGTCCTGATTGCCCTCGCCCTTGAACTGCCGGGCATATTCCTGGGTGGTCTTCAGCTCCCGGTAACCGTCCTCCACGGTCGGCTCGATCTGGTGACCTTCGGTATAGTCGTTCCAGGATGCAATATAGACGGTGTTGAAATACGCTCTGTTTTCCACATTGTATTTCCACATTTCCTCATACAGTCTGCCGTCATCCCGATCCAGATATTTGAATTTGTCGCCCCAGCCTGCGCAGGGACGGTTATCCATCCCCGGGGAAACCACGCTGTTTCTCAGGGGGATATCTTCATTGGCGATAAAGGTCTGTTTCAAGGTTTCCAGATAGTGCAGTGCATCCTCTGTGGTTCCGTACACATCAAAGCCCGGGATCCCGTCCTGCACGGCATTGCGGACTCGATCCGGAACCCAGCCAAAGGGGCCGTCCAGAACATCATGCCAGCTTTTTCCGGCATAGCTGAAATCCACTTTTCCTTCCCCGTTTATCTTGCCGGACATGGATGCTCTTCGGAAGACCCACGGAGTCTTGTCCGCAAAAACAGGAGGAACCGTCACCTCTGTCGCGATCTTGTTCCACTCATTCTTCTCAAAACCACCGAACAGATACACAACGGGGTGTCCGTCAAAGGTTGCGCCCACAGCTCTTGCATACAGCTTGTCCAGAATGGTGCCGAAGGAGTTGACTGCCTCCTCGACCTTCTGCTCTCTGGTGACCACATGGGGCTTGATCTTGGTGATCCAGTCCTTCAGATGCCACGCATCGCACCAGTTCACACCGATCTCAAAATCGTATTTCTCCGCAACCTCCATCATGATATCCAGCTGGGCATCGGTTCCGTGTCCCGGGAACCCCCATTCGATAAAGAAACCGTCGATGTTTGCCATCTTTGCCAGAAGGATCTGATATTCCTGATAGTAAGGATCCATCTGGGACTGCATTCCAACCAAGGGATAAGCCGCTGCCGCCAGATCTCTGGAGCCGTCGGCTCCGATCAGATCGCCATTGCGGACAACTCTTTGATTTTCCGTCTTGGAATTCTTTGCCGTTCCGGCAAAACTCCAGTTGCCCAGATTGCCGTCATGCTCTCTTGTGTATCGCGGGCCATGGTAGTCGGCATAGACCTTTTTCTCCTGATAAGGGGTCTTTCCGGCATCGGGATCCGGCTGTGTGTCCTGAGCCTGCTTGAACTGCGCCTCACGGATGCTGAACCCCTTGGACTTTGCGTCGGCAAAGGAGACTCTCAATCCGTCTGCCTTGGTTCCCTCCGGAAATGAGATCTCGGTGATCTCCGTCACGGAA
>JARHYV010000153.1 GCA_029258495.1 Faecousia sp.
ATGTAGCCAATCAGCTGACCCGCAGAAACTTCTTCCCCTTCGGATACTACATAGTTGGTCATATGTCCATACAGCGTTGAATATCCATCGCCATGGTTAATGGTTACATAAAATCCAAAGATCTCACCATGTGTGGCCGCCGTGACTGTACCGCTATGTGCCGCATAGATCGGTGTGCCATAATCGTTGGCCAGATCCACACCGCTGTGGAAACTCTTTGCTCCGGTAATTGGATGCACTCTCCAACCATACGGCGAGGTGATCTCAACGTACGAGCAAGGGGTCACCCATCCGCCGGATGAAGGAGGGGCTGTCTGCTCACCTTCTCCAGAGGAGTCGCCGCCTTCAGGAGGCTCCGGCTTTGACGCCTCTTCCTCCTGACGCTTTGCATCTGTATAAGCCTTCTCCGCCGCGGCAATATCCGCACTGAGTGACTGCTCCATCTGAGCATACTGTGCAGACAAATCCTCCAGCTCCTTCTGACGATCGTTCAACTGAACAAGAAGTTCGTCTGCCTCTGTCCGTTTGGTATCCAGAGCCTTCTGAGTGTTGATCTGGTCATCATATGCCTGCTGAAGGGTGTTTTTTTCATCCTCCAGTGCCTGTCGGGCATCCGCCACAGCCTTGGCAGCCTTACTCAGCTCATCCAATCTGCGCTGATCTGCACGCTGAATTTCCTCCATCATGTTCAGACGATCCACAAGATCCGTGAAACTTTTCGCCTTAAATAGAACAGACCAGTAGGAAACCTTGCCCTCTTCTTCCATGGCGCGGATCCGATCTCTGTTCTTCTCGTTCATCTGCCGCAGCACAGATTCAGCCTGATCCAGTTCCGTCTGCTTATCAGCGATCTGTTGAGTACAGGATTGGATCTGAGCATTCAAGTTGTCAATCTCGGTACTCAGCAAGCCGATCTGCTGATCAAGGTTGTTCTTCTGTGCGACCACATTCTCAACAGAATTCTGATTCTGCGACCGTTCACCCTGTACCGAAGACATTTTTCCTGCCAACTCATCCTGCTGCTGCTGTAAATCCTTCAGTTCCTCCTGAATTTCTTCAGATGACTTGACAGCAAATGCCGTTGACGGCAGGATACTCAGGATCAAGCCCAACAGCATCAACCCTGCCATAATTCCGGACAGAATAGAAATCCACAACTTGCGATTCTTCATAAAAAAGCTCCTTACACATCCAAGAACTTGCTAATTGCCGTCAAACTACCTACAATACCGACAAACAAGCCTGCTGCCGCAAAGGTCGCGACCATAGGGATCAGCAGATCCACAAAAGGAACGAATGTAAACAAACCAAGTGCGTCCACTTCACCAATCTTGGCGATCATGGCATCATACATCGCCCATTCAAGACCGAATGCGATGGCTGCACCCACAATGCCAAGGAAGAAACCCTCTACCACAAACGGGAACCGAATAAATCCGTTGGTCGCACCGACCATCTTCATAATAGCGATCTCATCCCGGCGGTCATACATTGCAAGCTTGACCGTATTGGAGATGATCAGCAGGGACACCACCAGCAGAACCGCGATCACCGCAAAAGATGCCAGATGCAGCACACTGGAAATTGTGGTAAAGCCCTCTGCCAGTTCGTACTCGGCATCTACCTTTGCAACACCGGGAACCTTCTCCAGAAGATCTACCGTTTCTTCCATCAGGGAGTTATCCTCCAGAACCACAACAAAGCGGTGGCGCAGATAGGTGGGGTCAACCCCCTGAAATGCGTTATCGTCCCCATGGTCATCCTTAAAATTGTCCAGAGCTTCTTCTCTGGAAATATAAGTTGACTGGAACACATTCGATATCATGTTGATCTTCGTGCCGACACTCTTGGCCTCTGCATCGGTCAGGGCACTGTCAACATAAGCGATCACTTCATTCGTCTTATTCAAATCTTCCACCATGATATTCAGATTATACATCAGGGTGGAAAAGCTGCCGACGATAATCAAACAAGCCACAGTGACACACACCGAGGCAAAAGACATCAGACCATGAAGAAAAATACTCCGGATGCCTTCTTTCATCAAATATCCAATATTATTGATCTTCATAGCGATAATACCCGTCCATTCCGTCACTGACAACTACACCTTCATCAATCGCAATGACACGATTGGAGAAGCGCTCTACCAAATCCTTTTCGTGTGTAACGACCATCACAGTGGTGCCGAGATTATTGATCTCCTGCAGCAGCGTCATGATCTCGAAAGAACGCGCAGGATCCAAGTTACCGGTAGGCTCATCGGCGATGATCGTAGATGGATTGTTGACCAGCGCCCTTGCAATGGCAAGGCGCTGCTGCTCGCCGCCGGACATTTCGCCGGGCAGGCGGCGGCTCTTGTTCTCCAGACCGACCAGATCCAGAACATATTCCACACGATCCTTAATATCCTTTTCCTTTGCGCCGACAACACGCATGGCAAATGCCACATTGTCATGCACAGACATGTTGGGGATCAGCCGGAAATCCTGAAACACGACGCCCAAGGTACGGCGAAGGTACGGGATCTCTCTTTTGCGGATACGATCCAAGGAATAGCCGTTGACATGAACCGAGCCTGAGGTCGGGCGCAGCTCACCGGTGATCAATTTCAATATCGTGGATTTACCAGAACCGGAAGGCCCCACCAAAAAGACAAATTCGCCATCTTCGATCTGCATGGTGACGCCATTAAGTGCTGTATTACCCACCGAATAAGATTTCACTACATCGGTAAATTCAATCATAATTTCTTTCTCCTAAAAAAGTGTAACAAAATTGTAACACATGGTATTCCCCATGTCAATGTACCCATCTAAAAATTCATATTATTTCCATAAACAATGAGCCACTGCAAATTGCAGCGGCTCATATGTGCATCCGTTACTGGCGGTTCTCCCGACTTGACAGGTATTTGCGAACCATCAGAGCCACCTTAAAGATAATGGCATGATCAAATTCCCGCAGGTCAAGACCCGTGAGCTTTTTGATTTTTTCCAAACGATAAACCAGTGTATTCCGGTGAACAAACAGCTTTCTGGAGGTTTCGGAAACATTCAGGTTGTTCTCAAAGAACTTATTGATGGTAAAGAGGGTTTCCTGATCCAGAGAGTCGATGGAATTCTTCTTAAAGACTTCGCTCAGAAAAATCTCGCACAGCGTGGTAGGCAGCTGATAAATCAGACGGCCAATACCCAGATTTTCGTAATTGATAATGCTCTTTTCCGTATCGAAGACCTTGCCCACATCAATGGCAGTCTGCGCCTCCTTATAGGAGTCAGCCAGTCCGCGCAGATGCTCTGCCACGGTACCGATACCGATCACAGTCTTGATAAACAGCTCATTTTTCAGAGTATCCTCCATATTCTGAGCCATTTTTTCCAGTTCGTCCTGCGTTGTTGTCGGTTGGATCTGCTTAACGACCGCAATATCTGTTTCATTGATACTCAAGACAAAATCCTGGAGCTTATCCGGGAACATACCGGCCAGGAGATCCACAGTCGCCACATCCCCATGCCCCACCTGCCGCACCAGAAAAACAGCTCTGGGGGTATCGGTGGTGAAGTGAAGTTCCTTGGCGCGGATATAGATATCACCGGGCAGGATATTATCCATGATGATATTCTTCACGAAGGTGCCACGATCATGCTTGTCCTCATAATAATTCTTTGCATCGTTCAGGGCAACGAAGGCTGCAACGCAGATGCCCCTGGCCAGTTCATCCTCGCCGGCGCAGAACACCGCATATTCAAAGAAATTGGAACTGCCCACCATTGTCTTATAGGTCTTCTGTCCATAGGTCACCACCGCATCAAGGGTAGAACCGACCTTTAATGCAGCATCTGTCCAGCGTTCTCCCAGAAGATTGACATCATTACAGGCAACAACACAGCCTTCTGCATCGATGACACCCATCACACGGTCTGTTGCGTCCTTAAGCTGAACGATCACACTCTGAAAAACACTATTAGTCATAATAGGCT
>JARHYV010000220.1 GCA_029258495.1 Faecousia sp.
ATTCTTTCTGCTGCGCTGCCTGCATACAGCCAGATGCTGCTGGTAAATATAGGAGTTCCTCAGGGAATTGTCCCCACCTTGGCGAATGTGATCAATATCCTGATGCGGGTGGTGATCAGTTATCCCACGATGAAGTATTTCATCATGCCAAAGCAGTGATGAGCCGTCATCTTACCGGAAAATTATAACAAACCCGACAACTGTTGGAATGCCGCAGTTGTCGGGTTTTTATGTTAGATCGTATTTAACGCTGTTACTCGATCGTTCCCCAGTAATCCTCGATTTCTTTCTCTTTCTTTTGCTGCTCCTGATTCTGTTTTCGACCCTTTGGGGTATTCAGCCATTTTATTTCGCCGTAAATAATCCACGCAACGGCAAAAACCACACCGCAGACTAAGGCAGCTCCAGTTCCACCAGCCAAGGCGATGATAAAATCAACGGCAATAAAGATCAGGAAAATCTGCCAGAATTTCATTGTACGCACTCCCTCTCTAAGAAGTTAGTTGTCATCTGCAAAGGGATCATTTTCCGTCAGATATTCTTCGACGGTGGGATTTTTCGTAAAATCGGGGCCGGCAGCGGCGAGCAGGGTTTCCCACATGGCTCGGGCAAGGACAGGCTCGTACTCTGCAAGATCCTCTAAAAAGAAGTTCCACTGGAGATCTTCCATATCCTCCAAGGTGTACTTCTGAAATAGATCCGGATACCCCGATACCAGAATATCTCTGCAATCGTCCTCTATGCAGCCGGTGTCATCGGCTTGCAGCCTTGCGATCGCCGCACCGAGATCCGGGAAAAAATACCGGTGACGGCACCTGTGATACGCAAAGGCGTCCTGTAACTCGTGGAACCGTGTCAGGCTTTCGCCGCTCCATTCATCCGAAACAAAATACTGATTTGAGAACCTTCCCCTGTCCGTAGCTGAAAGAAATACAATCCATGCGAATGTTTTGTAGATTTCTGCCCCTTTTTCTGTCCGCCGGGGCGATGTCTTTCTGTATGAATTTATCCCAAAGAGATTTCGACGGCTTTACCTGTGTAATGGCTTGCGTAAAGTCTCCGACACCGTTAAAAACGAGCCGGATAAATTTGCCACAGATAGCACAGCTCCGGGGACAGCTGTGCCAATGGCGGCGGAAAGGAAGGACACAAACAGCAGGAAAACAGAGCTGCCCATCACAGCATCTTTGTACCGCTCCACTGCCCGTTCCATTGCTTCTGATCGCCTGGTGTGGGCTTTTTAAGCTGTTTTCCGACTAGATGGGGTAAAATGGAAACAATCCCCAGCAGAAAATTGCTGTAATACCGATATATAGAGTGTATAATCCTATTAACACCACCGGTATGTATTTAGCATATTTCAATCTATAAATTTGGGTAGAGATAAAAGAAACGGCAAGGATTACCTCCCTGCCGCCTTAACTTATGCGTAGATGATTTCTGTATTCAGATGGTGTCATTCCTGTTTCTGTGCGAAAACGCTCTGCAAAACTGCCCTGATTTTGATAGCCGACTTCCTGTGCAACCAAGTGAATGGGAATAGTGGTATTCATCAGGAGCTCTTTCGCTTTATCCATCCGGAGTCTTCGCAGATATTCACTGATGGAAACACCTTTTTCGAATTTGAAAAGATGAGATAGCTTGTTTTTCCCCATGTACGCAATTTTCTCAATATCAATGATCTGGATGGAGTCTTTCAAATGATCCTCCATATAGGATATGACCTCACGGATTGCAGCAAGGTCATCTTCCGGTATTCCATCCACAGCGTATAGATTATTTTGTTCATTCCATTGCAGAAGAACAGAAAACAATTCCATGATTTTTCCTTCATAGTACAGATCCGCATGATGGGAAGAAGGACGAGCGGAGAAGATTTGTTTCAGTACAAGCTCCGCATCAGGGATTGAATAACCTTGATTGTGTGAAAAGCAGATATGCAGAAAATTCTTGTAGTCCAAATGATATTTTTTTGTCTGCTCTTTCAGAAAATCAGGTGAAAATGAAATCGAGGC
>JARHYV010000127.1 GCA_029258495.1 Faecousia sp.
TGTTGTATTGTTCATTTGGAAATCACATCCCAGTTAGAGTCTAGATATTCCATGGATACCAAACGAGTGCTTTTGCAAGTATCTATGGAATTATAGCCACATTATAATGTGGATCCGTGAAAATTGCAAGAAAAAGTCCTCCGATTTCTGTCGGAGGACTTTTATCAGTAGAAGAGCAGATCGGAATAGGTGGGGTATGGCCAGTAGGATTTATCGGTGAGTGACTCCAAAAGATCTGCCTCACGACGGGCATTGTCCATATCCGGTACGATCACATTGTGATAGTATTTGGCTGCATCCGTATTACTGGAGGGAATGGATCTCAGATCAGCATCCAATTTTTCGCACAGGTCATACAGCGCATCCGAAGATGCAGACAGCCGCTGGATCAGACTCCGTTCTGCGTGGCAGCTGACACCGATGGCATCCTTGGTCTGGATGCTGCGGGCCAGATGCTCGGTATATTTCAGGGCAGCAGGAAGGATCTGATGACGGATCATATCGATGGAGGTGAGCGCCTCAATATTGAGGACTTTGTTATAGGCCTCGATGTGGATCTCAAATCTTGCACGGAATTCGTTCTCTGTAAAGATGTGGTGCTTGGTGACAAGATCGATGTTTTTCTGGCTGACATATTCCGGCATGCAGTCGGCGGTGCTGGGCAGATTGCTCAATCCACGGCGAGCAGCCTCCTGAGTCCAGTCCTCGGAATATCCATTTCCGTCGAAAATGATGCGCTTGTGCTCCGTAAAGGTTCGACAGACCAGTTCCTGCAATGCGGAGTCGAAGTCTTCGGCTGCCTCCAATTCGTCTGCAAACTGTGCCAGTTCCTCGGCCATGATGGTATTGAGGGCGATATTCGGGCCGGACACAGACTGAGAGGAACCGAGCATACGGAATTCGAATTTATTTCCGGTGAAGGCCAGGGGAGAAGTACGGTTGCGATCGGTGGTATCCTTTGGAATGGCAGGCAGCACATCGACACCGATCCGCATGACGCCTTTTTCCGGGTCTGTGTAATTTGAGCCGCTGATGATGGACTCGACGACGGCATTCAGTTCATCTCCGAGGAAGATGGAGATAATGGCAGGGGGGGCTTCGGCAGCGCCCAGACGGTGATCGTTGCCGGCGGATGCGGTGGTACAGCGGAGCCATTCTTGATATTCGTCCACACCCTTGATGAAAGCTGCTAAAAATACAAGGAACTGGGCATTCTGCCGGGGGGTCTTACCGGGGCTGAACAGATTTTTCCCGGTATCTGTTGCAAGAGAATAGTTGTTGTGTTTGCCGGAGCCGTTGACCCCTTCAAAGGGCTTTTCGTGGAGCAGGCACACCAGATTGTGCTTTGCGGCACATTTCTTCATGATCTCCATGACCAGCTGATTGGAGTCACAGGCAGAGTTTGCATCCGTATAGATGGGGGCAAGCTCGTGCTGAGCGGGTGCAGCTTCGTTGTGCTTTGTTTTGGATAGAACACCCAATCTCCACAGCTGTTCATCCAGATCCTTCATATAGGCGGAAACTCTGGTGCGGATGGTGCCGAAATAGTGGTCGTCAAGCTCCTGACCCTTGGGGGAAGGTGCACCAAATAAGGTGCGGCCGGTAAGCCGGAGGTCTTCTCTCTGGGCATAGAGATCCCGGGGGATCAGAAAGTATTCCTGCTCGGGGCCTACGCAGGTGATGATGCGTTTGGCTGTGGTATCGCCGAATAGTCTGAGGATCCGGATCGCCTCTCTGGAAACCTCATCGATGGAACGAAGAAGAGGTGTCTTTTTGTCCAGAGCCTCTCCTGTGTAGGAGAAGAAACAGGTCGGAATAAACAGACTGTCATCCTTGACAAAAGCAAAAGAGGTGGGATCCCATGCGGTATATCCACGGGCCTCAAAGGTGGCTCGGAGGCCGCCGGAAGGGAAGGAGCTTGCATCCGGTTCTCCGCGAACCAGCTCCTTGCCGGAAAACTCCATCATGACCTTGCCCTCTCCGATGGGGGTGAGGAAGGAGTCATGCTTTTCGGCAGTAATGCCGGTCATCGGCTGGAACCAGTGGGTATAGTGGGTAGCACCTTTTTCGGTCGCCCATTTTTTCATCGCCTCTGCAATGCTGTTTGCAACGGAAAGCTCCAGAGGAGTACCGGTCTGGATACAGTTCTTCCACGCGATATAGACCTCGGGTGCAAGCCTTTCCTTCATGGTTGTTTCGTTGAATACATCGCTGCCGAATATGGCAGGCAGGTTTGTGATCTGGCTCATGGGACACATCCTTTCAGTCATTGAAACAAAACTTGGGGAAAAATCAGAAAATAATGTAATAAGAATGTTCTTACTTTACGGAAAAAGACAGAATTCCTATGGTAATTCTGATAAAATTCTATGCGGAAACAAAATAAAATGCAAGGTGTGAAGTTGCATAAAATTAGCATTGCCCTTGCAGGGGAATTGTACAATGAAGACAAAATACACATAAAATGAATTTTTGGTATCAACAATCTTGCATTTTTGAGATGGATATCATATAATATCTCAAGTTGAATGGGAAAGGATGATGGAAATGGCTACCTATGCTTGCAGGAGCAGAGAGGAACTTCAGGTAGAATACAACAAAATGAGGGTGGATTATGATGCACTCCGACAGGAAAATCTGAAACTTGACATGTCCAGAGGCAAGCCCAGTAAAATGCAGCTTGATCTTGTAAGCGATATGCTGTCGATTTTGACAGACCCTGAGGAATGCATCATTGACGGAAATGATGCCCGCAATTATGGAGATCTTGCCGGACTCAAGTGTGCAAGAGAATACTGGGCGGATGTTCTGGGCTGCAAGCCCTCTCAGACCTTTGTGGGCGGCAATGCGAGCCTTGGTCTGATGCATGATCTGATCGCCCGTGCATATACCCATGGATTGAAGGACAGCCCCAGACCTTGGTGTAAGGAGGAACGGCTGAAATTTTTGTGTCCTTCTCCCGGCTATGACCGGCATTTCCGCATTACAGAAACCTTCGGATTTGAGTTGATCACCGTGCCTATGACACCGGATGGCCCGGATATGGATGTGGTCGAAACACTGGTTCAGGATCCTCAGGTCAAGGGGATATGGTGCGTGCCCAAGTACTCCAATCCTCAGGGCTATACCTATTCGGAGGAAACCATAGACCGTTTTGCGAACCTGAAACCGGCGGCTCCTGATTTTGCCATCATGTGGGACAATGCTTATTGCGTTCATGAATTTGACGGAGTTTTTGAGCCGTTCCGGGATATTATTTCCCTGTGTGCACAGGCAGGACGCCCCAATATGGTGTATGAATTTGCATCGACCTCTAAAATTACTTTCCCGGGAGCAGGCATTTCGGTTCTGGCCTCCAGTGAGGAGAATATCGCATATTTGACAAAACTGATCGCGGTGCAGACAATCTCCTACGATAAGATCAATCAGCTGCGCCATGTGAAGTATCTCAAGGATCGGGAGCATACCGTTGCGCTGATGAAACGGCATGCCACCATTATGGCACCGAAGTTTGAGATGGTTCTGAAGATCCTCAGAAGTGAGGTCACTGCAAAGGGGATTGCTCATTGGCATCACCCCAAGGGCGGCTATTTCATCTGCGTTGCAGCAATGCCGGGAACGGCAAAGCGGACACTTGAACTGTGTAAGCGTGCAGGCGTAGTTCTGACAGAAGCGGGGGCAACATATCCCTATGGCGTGGATCCCCATGACTCCATGATCCGCATTGCGCCCAGTTTCCCGCCGATCGAGGAACTGGAAAAGGCGATGATGGTCTTCTGCACCTGCCTGAAGCTGGCAGCACTGGAG
Source organism: Faecousia sp. (assembly GCA_029258495.1). Classification (GTDB taxonomy): domain Bacteria; phylum Bacillota; class Clostridia; order Oscillospirales; family Oscillospiraceae; genus Faecousia. The sequence continues at coordinate 3,808 of JARHYV010000127.1, forward strand.
AAATATCTGGGTCTGCATGAAGAAGTGATTTGAGGAAAGCCTCCCGAGATAGGGAGGCTTTCTTTACAAGCGTGTTTCATCGTGCTAAGATATATAAAAGGAGGTCATATCATGGATACAATAATTCAGCAATACTATGAAAAACGGGCACAGGTGCTGATCAAAAATATGAAAAAGCGTCACTTTGAGGCATACTATTGTGCGACCAAAGAGGATGCCCTGAAAAAGGCACTGGAGCTGATTCCGGAAGGCGCAAGCGTCGGCTGGGGCGGTGCGCTGAGCGCAGAGCAGATCGGACTGATCCAAGCGGTTCGTGGTGGTACATACAAAGCACTGGATCGCGACCTATGTGAAACTCCGGAAGATCGGGAAGAGAGCATGCGGGCATGTTTCCATGCGGATTTCTTCCTGACGGGAGCGAATGGTCTGAGCATGGATGGTCAGATGGTGAATATTGACGGTACAGGCAATCGGGTGGCCGCAATCGCTTATGGGCCTAAAAATATTCTGGTCATCGCCGGAATGAACAAGGTTGAGGACACCGTTGAGCAGGCGGTGGTGCGTGCAAGGACGGTGGCAGCCCCCATGAACCATCAGAGATTTCCCGGGGTCACACCATGTACAGTCAATGGAGTGTGCGGTGACTGTCTGGCTGAGAAATGTATTTGCAATCAGATCCTCATTACAAGAAACAGCCGAATTGAAGGCAGGATCAAATTTATTTTGGTCGGCGAAGATCTGGGACTATAAGAAAACCCTCCGGTTCACAGCGAACCGGAGGGTTTTTGCAGTTATTGGATGTGGGTATGATTGGAAATGTGATCCTCACAGTAGCAGTAGTAGCCCTTGCAGCGGGAGCAGTAACGGAACTGCAGCTCAGGATTGCTGACATCCGTTCTGCCGCACACGGTACACTTGTGAGTGTAGGGGGCTTTTACGGATGCGTTGGTGGCCTCTTAGGATCCGGCTTTGTTGAAGGGGATCGTTTTGGATTTGGGATGTGCTGCCTTCCTGAAGGTGCGCTGTGCATTGACCCGCCAGCTCATGGGCAGGATGTTCAGAACATCAGAACCGAAGAAGAGGAAATAGTTGCCCAAAGCGATCAGGGGGAACAGATTATAGGGGAATGGGCTGAATAGACCAAAGAATACCACCAGCAGGTCGAGCAGCGCAAAGATCCATGCCTTTACCGGAATAATGAAGAAAAGCAGGAACTGGGAGTCCGGGAACATGGTGGCGTAGGAGAGGAACAAGCTCATATTCAGATAGTACACATCTGCCCGTCCGCCGAAGATCATACAGTAGACATCCATCAGAACGATTCCTGTTAAGTAGAACAGGTTGAAACGGAATGTACCCCACACGCTTTCCATGGCTCGTCCCAGAGAATAATAGCACAAGAGTGTGATGGCGGTGAACAGAAGATTGCTGCTGAAGTAGCACAGGGGATAAGTGAACAGCCGCCAGATCTGACCGTGGAGGATCGCGTTGCGATCAAACATAAATACGCGGTACAGAACATTGCTGGGATCAATCTGGCTCATAAATGCCAGTATGGCAGAGCCGATGCTGAGATACAGCATGAGATTGGGGATGCCTTTGTTTCGGTTGGCAAAACAAAAGCGGTTAAACCGGTGTCTTAAGTCCTTCAAATGATTCACCTCTATGGAGTAATTAAGCTTATTTTATCAGTTCGCAAAAGAAAAGTCCATAGCACATTTATGAACATTTCGTCAACGATCCAGTCAAAAAAATAACTTGACATTTTCAGTGAGAAAAAGTAGAATAAGACCGAACTTAATAAAAGCCTTATCAAGAGTGGTGGAGGGAACGGCCCGATGAAACCCGGCAACCTGAGCAATCAAGGTGCTAAATCCGGCGGCAAATACGAAAGATGAGGATTCGAGAACTGCTATGCGCTCCGAATCGTCGGTGCGCTTATTTTTATGCGCACAGAAAGGAAAAAACATGGAAAAAAGACTATTTACCTCTGAGTGTGTTACAAACGGTCATCCGGACAAGGTGGCAGATACCGTATCGGATGCAATTCTGGATGCCTGTCTTGCGCAGGATCCTGCATCCCGGGTGGCATGTGAAACCATGGTCACAACGGATCTGTGTGTGATTTGCGGTGAGATCACCACAAAAGCAGTCGTGGATTATGAGAAGGTTGCCAGAGAGGCAATCCGCCGGATCGGTTACACCCATGATGGAGATGGATTTCATGCGGATACCTGCGAAGTGATCTGCAAGATCCATACGCAGTCGGCAGATATTGCACTGGGAACCAATGATGAAGTGGGCGGCGCCGGCGATCAGGGTATGATGTTTGGCGGTGCCTGCAGCGAAACGCCTGAGCTGATGCCGCTGCCGGCGGCGATCTCCCGGGCATTGGTCAACAGGCTGACTGCCTGCATTGCACAAAATCCGGAGCTCCGCCCAGACGGCAAGACCCAGACATCCGTGGAGTATGATGAAAATGATAAGGTCGTGGGAATCGATACGGTGGTCGTATCCGTTCAGCACAGCTCCAATTTCCCGGTGGAGCAGCTGCGTACCTATATCCGCGAAACCGTTATTGCGCCGGTTCTGGCGGATTATGGGTTTGATATCAATGCAGTGCCCCATATTTACATCAATCCCACCGGCAATTTTGTAATCGGCGGGCCCAACGGGGATACGGGTCTGACGGGACGCAAGATTATTGTTGACACATACGGCGGATATTTCTCTCACGGCGGCGGCGCATTTTCCGGCAAGGATCCCACAAAGGTGGATCGCAGTGCGGCTTATATGGCAAGATATATGGCAAAGAATCTGGTGGCTGCCGGTCTGGCGGAAAAGGTTCAGGTGCAGCTTGCTTATGCCATCGGTGTGGCAGAGCCTGTTTCCGTGCGTGTTGACAGCTTTGGGACAGGCACTGTCAGCGAAGAGAAAATGACGCAGATTCTGAGAAAGACCTGTGATCTGACTCCTGCCGGCATTATCCGGAAATTGGAGCTGCGGAATCCCATCTATTGTGCGACTGCGATGCATGGGCATTTTGGCGTGGGAGATCACGCATGGGAACGTATGGATCTGGCAGAAGAGCTGAAAAAACTGGCAAAAACGATCTGATCCGGAAGGAGAACGGTGAAAGATACGCCTCATAAGGAAGTTTCTTAAAATCATAACCACCACTTCAGTGGTGGTTATGATTATTCACTTTCTGGGAGTATAAAGAGCATGCTCGCAAGCTCATGCAGACATTTGCGCTCCTCCTGAAATGATGTGCAGGATTTCTTATGCCCATTGCTGCTGCTCTTTCGTATGGCATCGAATTTCCTGATCTCCAATCATATTGTATATGGTCAGATCACCGAAAAAATTCTTGAGATGAATCAGCATTCCACTGGCGGTGTTTCCGTCCTTCGTGGGGATCGGATCATCAAATTCCAGTATCAATTCCCATGTGAAATCACCTTCGCTCCACCGATGCATCTTAGTGCCGGCTGGGAACATGTTCTTCAGGGATTTTCTGAATTCCTGATGCTGGATTTGCTCCATGAGGAGGTCAAATTCTTCGCTTCCGGATGGGAATGCAATTCGAATCAGCTCTCCCGTTTTGTCAACGGAATAATATGCTATGATATTTTTACATGAGGTAAGCTCGATTTCCGGGCATAATTGAGTCAGCGTCACAGGGCGTTTATAAATCGTACCGGCCACCAGAGAGATCAGAACAAGCAGGGTTAAGATCAAGATTGACTTTTTCTTCATTGTGCATGCCTCTTTTCTTTTGTTAAGAATACTTTGAGAGAACCATCACTTTTTTATTATTATATCATGCATGCTTGAACTTGCAAACTATTTTGGTGGAGCACTACTTTTTTGAAAATAGATAGGGAAACTTCCGCAAAAGGCTCTGTGACTGCAAAGAGCTGTCCTCATTTCTTTTTTATTGAAATTTTTTGCGAAAATTGGTATGATAATAAAAAAGATTTATCTGGAGGTAGTTTATGCTCGATTTTATTCGGATCGCTTGTGCCGTTCCTCCGGTTCAAGTAGGAGATGTGAAAAAGAATACAGAGGATATCTGTGGATATATTGTAAAAGCAGACGAATCAAAGGCGGATGTACTGGTTCTGCCGGAACTGGCGCTTACGGGATATACCTGCGCGGATCTGTTCTTCCAATGGAACATGGAGCGGGCAGCGATGAATGGTCTACAGCAGATCATTCATTGCAGTAAGGATCATCCGCATTTGACGGTGACGGTGGGCATCGGGCTGACGATCTGCGGTCAGATGTACAACTGCTGCGCGGTGATTTCCGGCGGAGTGCTCCGTGGGATCGTGCCGAAGACATTTATTCCCAATTATAATGAATTTTATGAGTACCGCTGGTTCTCTTCGTCATCGGATCTGACGGTAGATACGGTTTCGATGAAGGAGCTGGGGCTGGAAGGGGACTATCAGGTTCCCATCGGAAAAAATCTGATCTTCACCATTGGAGATGGCGCTAAGCTGGGTGCAGAGATCTGTGAGGATCTGTGGACTCCGCTGCCGCCCAGTACTCTGGCGTGCCTGAATGGTGCGGAAGTAATCGTGAACCTGTCGGCCTCCAATGAAACGGTTGGAAAGCGCGCTTACCGTCGGAGTCTGGTTCAAAATCAAAGCTCCCGCTGCAACTGCGTGTATGCTTACTGTTCTTCTGGCTCAACGGAATCCACTACGGATGTTGTGTTCTCCGGTCATAGTTTGATCACACAGGACGGGCATATCTTAAAGGAAAATGAAAAACTGATCGATACAGACTATATGATCGTTCAGGATGCAGACTTGGGGGCAATCCGAGCTGAGCGCAAGCGCAACAAGAGTGTTCGGGATTGTACGAGCGTCTACGGAGTGCTGACACCAATGCGGTATGTAGATTGCGGCTGTGACCATCTGCGTTCTGACGGTACGCTGTATCATCTGGACAAGATGCCCTTTGTTCCGACGGAGCAGGGCGATTGCCAGGAGCGGTGCATGGATATCTTCCAGATCCAGGTGAGCGGCTTGAAACGCCGTCTGGAGGCGATCGGATCCAATGCGGTGGTAGGTATTTCCGGCGGTCTGGATTCTACGCTTGCTCTGCTTGTGACAGTGGAGGCGATGCGTCAGCTAGGCAGACCGGCTACGGATGTTTACGGTGTGACGATGCCTTGCTTTGGCACCACGGATCGCACCTATCA
>JARHYV010000231.1 GCA_029258495.1 Faecousia sp.
CAGCCCGGGAGCTGCTGACCCCCGACGGCAAGCCCACCGGTCATATTCTCCCCGTGAAGGAAGAGATCACCTATCGGGAGCTGCTGAAACACAATTCTATCAGCTGTTCCTCCGTCCTGATCCGTACCGATGTGGCAAGGGAATTCCCCATGCAGCACGAGGACAGTCACGAGGATTACATCATGTGGCTGCAAATTCTTGAAAAATATCACAAGGTCTGCGCCATCAATGAGCCGCTGCTCAAATACCGGCTCAGCAGCACCGGAAAATCCGGCAGCAAATGGAAATCCGCCCGAATGACCTTCCGGGTCTATCGGTATATGGGTTTTTCTCCCTTCCGTTCCGCTGTCTGTTTTTGCAGCTATGCCCTGCACGGTGTGTGGAAATACTTTATCAAGAAGTTCTGAGCGAAACCTTATTTTACCAACCTGTAACCTGTTGTAATTTATCTGCATGCGTCAATGCACCGGATTTTGATGGGATTATTCCGATAATCTCCGGATTACACCAGAAAATCCCCGAAATGATCCCCCTTTTTTCTTTTACTTTCGCCATAAGGACTTGATAACAGAACTGTAATATGATATGATGTGCAGAAGATTGATTTTTTCAGGATAACCAAACATATCAGTCCGCCAATAAAAACATAAGGACGTGCAATGAACCGATGAAAAAGATATCCTGTGGTGCCTATGACGATACCAAGGGCATCGTCCGCGCAGTGGAAACCCTGCTCGAGGCAGCCATCTTAACAATTCTATACTACATCACATGGCGAACCCTTTACCCATCCAGCCTTTTTCCCGAATACTACTACAAGGGAAAATATGTGCTGATGGGGGTGTACACCCTGCTGATCCTGGTATTCTTCCAGAATTCCGACTGCACGCTGTTCGGACAGCTGCTCCGGCTGGATCTGGTTCTGGGGCAGGTCATTGCGCTGTTTCTGGCAAATTTCGTCACCTATTTCCAGCTTTGCCTGATCGCCAACCAGATGATCTCTCCCATTCCGATCGCCGTTTTGTTCGTTGCACAGATCATTGCTGCCGTTGTGCTGATTTTCCTGTATGCCGGCATCTATCATCGGCTGTACGCACCGCACAATATGCTGCTGATCTACGGCAGTCCTCAGGCGATCCGTCTGAAGATCAAGATGGATTCCCGTCAGGACAAATATCAGATCAAAAAGCTCCTCTCCGTAGATGCCGGTTACCCCACGATCTACAAGGAGATCCCCAAATACGACACCGTGATCCTCAACGATGTCCCCGGGCAGATGCGCAACGATATCCTGAAATTCTGCTATCAGCGGAGGATCCGCATCTATATTGCGCCAAAGCTCACAGACATCATCATTCGCGGTGCAAAGAACAATACCCTCTTTGATACGCCGCTGCTGCTGATCAAGGGCACGGGACTTTCGCCGATACAGCGGCTTGCAAAGCGGATCATGGATGTGGTACTGTGCTCCATCGGACTGATCCTCACATCGCCGTTCATGCTGCTGATCGCCATCGCCATCAAGATCGAAGACGGCGGCCCCGTATTCTTCCGTCAAGACCGGCTCACCCGTGACGGCAGGGAATTCTCTATTCTGAAATTCCGGAGCATGGTGGTGGATGCCGAGAAATTCTCCGGCGCTGTACTGGCCTCTGAGCAGGATCCCCGCATCACAAAGGTGGGCAAGGTCATCCGTGCCACCCGATTGGACGAGCTGCCTCAGCTGCTCAATATTCTGAAGGGTGACATGAGCATCGTCGGCCCCCGTCCTGAGCGCAAATGTCTTGCAGACCAATATGAGAAGGTGCTGCCCGAATTTGCATACCGACTGAAGGTCAAGGGTGGTCTGACCGGCTACGCCCAGATCTACGGCAAATACAACACCAGTGCCTATGACAAGCTGCGCCTTGACATGATGTACATCGAAAACTACTCCCTGCTGCTGGATCTCAAGCTGATCTTTTTGACCCTTCGCATTATGTTCAGCGATCGGAGCACAGACGGCATCGATCTGGCAGAGGAAACCAACCGTCAGGCTCAGGAGCTTGCAGAGGAGCTAAGCAAAAGCTGCGAGCTGTAAGCACGATCCATTTCATACAAGTAAAGGCAGGGCTGCCGATTGGCAGCCCTGCCTTTTTGTGTTCTTCCCTCCCACACACGCTCTGCAAAGCAGACATCTGCCGGAGGATGTTTTGTAACCTGACCTGGTTCTGGTTATAAATGCCCTGCTAAAAAAGCTGCCCTCAGCCGTTTCACAGCTCCAGCAGATCCTTCACAGAGGTGTTTTTCAGTTCGTCCTCCATCTTTTTTTGCAGCTTGCCGTACATCTTTCTCAGCGCACACACCTGTGTGGCGCATCGGCTGCAATACCTGTCCTCTTCCAGACAGCGATTGATCTGCATGGTCGGCTCAAACAGCACAAGGATCTCGTACACGCTGATCTCCTCCGGCGGCTTTTGCAGGAGAAATCCTCCCTGAACTCCGGTGGTGATCTTAATAATGCCGTGATTGCTCAGCTTTTTGCAGGTCTTGAACACCAGACTTTGAGGGATCCCCAGTTTTTCCGACAGCTCCTTGGATGTGACGATCCCATCAGCCACCGCCGTATACATGACCACCCGCAGCGCATAGTCCGTTGAAATTTTCAGCTGCATGTTTACCTCCGATCCAAAGGGGCCGCATGCCCCTTTTTCTTGTATATCCACTCATTCTATCCCATCATCCTCCACCGGAGGCGCTTATCTATGCAGCCTCCGGCGCAGGAAGGATATTCCCATATCCATAAAGAACCTGCACTCCTTTGTGCGGAAGGTCAGCAGCAGGAGCACTGCATTGGGCAGCACCACCGCAATGATGCATTTGCACACAAATCCCAGCAGGCTGTTTCCAATGCCGGAGATCAGCAGCCTGCCCACAAAGCACAGCGCTACCGTGATACACAGCCAGAGCCCCTGAGTGACCCAGTACTTCCAGTAACCGTTCTTGAAATAATTCTTGAACACCAGATACGGCTCTCTCCAGAAATAGGTGCAAAGACCGCTGACGCATGTGCCGATGAAAACGCCCGTAATGCCGATGGCTTTTGCAAGCGCAACGGAGATCACGATATTCAGCACACTTTCGATCAATGGAACGATCTTGTCGCGCATAAACAGACCGCATGCCGTCACAAAATTATTGGCGGTAATTCTGGACACCTGCAAATAATGCT
>JARHYV010000170.1 GCA_029258495.1 Faecousia sp.
ATCCGGCGCTCTGCATCATTGATGAAGATGATGAACAGAACCAGTGCCACCATGCCAACCAGAACGATCAGCACATGCCACCATACCATGGTGAACATTGTATTGATCATAGCGGGCAGACGAGAGATGATATTTGCAAACAGGATCAGGGAGATACCATTGCCGATACCAAACTCTGTGATCTGCTCACCAAGCCACATTACTGCAGCAGAGCCAGCAGTAAATGCTAGGATAATGACCAGTGCGGGAAGGAATCCTTCCTTTGTCACAATATGATAATTGGACAGCATTGTGTAGTAAGCCCAGCCCATCAGCAGACCCAGACCAACGGTGGTATACCGTGTGATCAGGTTCAGCTTTTTCTTACCTTCCTCGCCCTCTTCCTTAGCCATACGCTCCAGAGCGGGGATGGCTACGGTGAGCAGCTGAATGATAATAGAGGCGTTAATATAGGGCTGAATTCCCAACGCAAGAACGGTCGCCTGACGGAAGGCAGAGCCGGACATTGCGTTGTACAATCCAAGGATCGTGTGACTCAGGACATTATCAAAATAAGTGGTCAGCGCATTTACATCGATATATGGAACAGGGATCACATTACCGACGCGATAGAGCAGCAGTACAAGCACAGTAAAGAGTAACTTCTTACGAAGTTCGGGAATTTTCCAGGCGTTCTGCAGCGTGCTTAGCACTTAGACCACCTCGGCCTTTCCACCTGCCTGCTCGATTTTAGTCTTAGCAGATTCGGAGAAAGCCGCAGCCTTTACAGTGATCTTCTTGGTCAGGTTACCATTGGACAGGACCTTCAGACCGTAGGGGCAATCATGGATGATACCCTTTTCGATCAGAGCAGCGGCATCGACAACAGCGCCGTCTTCAAACTGATTCAGGCAAGCCACATTGACAGCAGTCAGAGGCTTTGCATAAATATTGATGAAACCACGCTTGGGAACACGACGGACCAGAGGCATCTGGCCGCCTTCGAAACCGATACGAGTCTTGCCGCCGGAGCGAGCATGCTGACCCTTGTGGCCACGACCGCCGGTCTTACCGTTACCGGTACCGACGCCACGGCCCTTGCGCTTGCCTACATGAGTAGAGCCAGCGACAGGAGAAAGTTCATGAAGTTTCATTCTTAGCTCCTCCTTATTCAACTTCGGTGACCTGCAGCAGGTAGCCGATCTTAGCGATCTTGCCGCGGGTCTGGGTGTTATCGGGCTGGATGGTGACATTGCCGATCTTGCGCAGGCCCAGGGACTCTGCGGTAGCAATGTGCTTTTCCAGACGGCCGTTCAGGCTCTTAACCAGCGTAATTTTCAGGTTTGCCATGTTAATTGCCCTCCTTAACCAACGATTTCTTCAACGCTCTTGCCCCG
>JARHYV010000036.1 GCA_029258495.1 Faecousia sp.
CCCATGCCGCCTTTGCAGGCGCAGGAGCCGCTGCCTGCTGCACCTCAGCAGACCGCGATCCCCATGGAGGAGCCGGAGCAGGAGAGCCTGCCTATGCCCTCTGAGCGTCCATGGCGTCTGGTGGGCGAGCTGTACCGCAGCTATGTCATCGTGGAGCAGGGGGATGATGCGTTTCTCATCGACAAACACGCTGCCCACGAGCGGATCCTCTTTGAAAAGCTGCGCAGCAATCCTCAGGACATCACTTCCCAGAGTCTGCTGTCCCCCATTCCCGTCCGCATGCCTCCGGACTCTGCCGCCATGCTCCTGAGCCGTCAGTCCCTTTTGGATCAGCTTGGGTTTGAAATCGACGAATTTGGCGAAAATACCATTCTGGTGCGCCGGATCCCCATGGATCTGGGGGAAAGCGAGGTCGGCGACACCTTGTGCGAAATGGCAGAGGATCTGCTCAGCGGCAAGGGTGCCGATACCGAAACCGTCCGGGACGAGCTGATGCATACCATGGCATGCAAGGCCGCCATCAAGGCCGGTTGGAAAAATGACGAAAAAGAGCTCCATGCCCTTGTCAAGCAGGTCATGAGCCGTCCGGAACTCAAATACTGTCCCCATGGCAGACCCATCTGCATCACGCTGAGCAAGCGCCAGTTGGAAAAACAGTTCCGCCGCACATAACAGAAAGGAGCCCTATGGACAAAATTATCTGCGTTGTCGGCCCGACGGCCTCCGGCAAGACCGATCTGGCCGTAGAGCTTGCAAAATATACCTCCGGCGAGGTCGTTTCCTGTGACTCCATGCAGATCTACAGGCACATGGATATCGGAACTGCCAAGCCCACAGCCGAACAGATGCAGGGCATTCCCCACCACATGATCGACGTTGTGGAGCCGGACGAGGAATTCTCGGTGAGCCGCTACTGTGAAATGGCTGCTCCCATTGTGGAAGATATCCTCCGCCGGGGCAAGACCTGCATCATTGCCGGTGGAACAGGTCTTTATGTAGACTCCCTGATCAAGGGCAACGATTTTGCTCCGATCCCAAAAACCGGCTGCCGTGAGCATCTGGAAGACCGCCTTGCAAAGGAAGGCATCGATGTGCTCATCTCCGAGCTTGCTGCCGTGGATCCCGGATCCGTGTCACGCGCTCAGGGAAATCCCCGCCGCATCATCCGTGCTCTGGAGGTCTATCAGGAAACAGGAGAAACCCTCAC
>JARHYV010000278.1 GCA_029258495.1 Faecousia sp.
GATCAACAGCATCTACGGCGGCGGCAGTCAGATCACGCAGCTGGCACTGCCCAACAAGCTCTATGACTGCATCCTGTTCAAAAAACCGATCCTTGTGTCCAAGGGCACCTATCTTGCAAGTATCGTGGAGCAATACCGGCTGGGCTTGGCGGTGGACATCGACAACGATCCCGTGGTCGAAATGGTGCAGGCATTTCTGGATGCCTTTGACCCTGCCGCATTTGACGAAAATTGCCGCCGGTTCCTCCAAAAAGTAAAGGCAGAAACCGCCGTGTATCAAGCGGCACTGGATCAATTCTGCTCCGGAAAGGATCGCGTATGAATTTAGTAAAAAAAGCCCTGTTGTTCTGCAAAAAAGAGGGCGTCATCAATACACTGACCCGCTCTGCCCAGAAGTGCTGGGAGCTTGCAACCCATGTTCCCTGCTCCGTCTGGGAGCGGATGAACGAGAAAAAATATGCCGACACGCTGAAAGACCACATCACAGGCAAGCAGGTGTATGTACTGATCCCCTGCATCGACTGGAATATCCCCATATTTCAGCGTCCCCACCAGATCGCCACTTCCCTGACCCGTCTGCCGAATGCCCATGTGCTGTTCGTTTCCGACGAATACAAGTACGACAATTTTGCAGGGACTTTTCCGGTAAACGAGCATCTGGATGTGGTTTCGCATCGGATCGTTCCTCAGCTGAAGGAGATCTTCTCCGCCGCCGAACAGGTCACGGTTTTCATGAGCTGGCCTCGGCAGGCACATCTGCTGGAATTCATCCCCTATGACAAGTTCGTATATGAATATATCGATGACCTGTCCCTGTTTTATTACTACACACAGCAGATGACCGACACCCACTACCGCCTGATCCGGGAGGCCGATCTCACGGTGTGTACCGCCCGTGTCCTCTATGAGGACGCACTTCCCACAGCCCGCAAGGCGCTGCTCAGCCCCAATGCCGGCGACTATGACTTCTTCCACAGCAGCAGAGGCTGCGCCATCGAGCCGACCCTGACCGATAAGGTCAAAGGCTACGACTGCGTTCTGGGCTACTATGGCTGCCTTGCCAGCTGGTTTGACTATGATCTGGTCATAGAGGTGGCGAAGAAAATGCCGAATTGGTGCTTTGTTTTCGTGGGCTACTGCTTTGACGGCACCATCGAACGGCTGAAAAAAGAGGCTCTTGACAATATCATCCTCTACCCTGCTCAGCCCTACCGGAAACTTCCGGCATTTGTTGCAGGATTTGATATCCAGACCATCCCCTTCGTGATCGATACCGTCACAAAAGCCACTTCTCCGGTCAAGCTGTTTGAATACATGGCAAGCGGCAAGCCCATCCTGACCTCTGCACTTCCTGAGTGTCTGCAATACCAGTCCGTAGCCGTCTATCACGGCGCCGACGACTTCATCGCGAAGGCACAGCAGCTTTTGCAGCTTGATCGGGACGATGCCTATTTTGAGATCATGGAGCAGGAGGCCTGTGCCAACACATGGGACAGCAGAGTATCTGAAATCATCAATCATTTGAATGGAGCGATATAAACCATGGAAAACAAAAATCTGAAAGTCATGAGCGTTTTCGGCACCAGACCCGAGGCCATCAAAATGTGTCCTCTGGTCAAGCAGCTGCAAAAGACCCCAGGGATCGAGAGCATCGTCTGCCTGACCGGACAGCACCGGCAGATGCTGGATCAGGTGACCGAGATCTTCGGTGTCACTGCCGACTATGATCTGAACATCATGCGTCCCAAGCAGACCCTCACCACCATCACCACCGACATCCTGCTGAAGATCGAGGAAGTCCTGAAGGAGGCAAAGCCCGATGTGGTACTGGTGCATGGTGACACCACCACCTCCTTTGCCGTGGCACTGGCTGCATTCTATCAGCAGATCGCCGTGGGTCATGTGGAGGCAGGTCTTCGCACCTTTAATCCCTACTCTCCTTTCCCCGAGGAGATGAACCGCTGCCTCACCGGCAGACTGGCGACCCTGCATTTTGCACCCACCCAGAAGAATATGCAGAACCTGAAGAATGAAGGTTTGACCAAGAATGTCTTCATCACCGGCAACACCGTCATCGATGCTTTCCAGACCACCGTTCGCAAGGACTATCAATTCAAGGCTCCCGAGCTGGCAGATTTTGACCCCAAAAACGGCAGACTGATCCTGATGACCGCCCATCGCCGGGAAAATCTGGGTGAGCCTCTGGAGAACATCTGCAGAGCCGTCCGCCGTCTGGTGCAGGAATTCCCCGATGTGAACGTGGTCTATCCCGTCCATCTGAACCCTGCTGTCCGCCAGACTGTCTTCTCCATTCTGGGCGATACCGATCGGGTGCACCTGATCGAGCCGGTAGATGTGGAGGACATGCACAACCTGATGGACAGGAGCTATCTGGTCATGACCGACTCCGGCGGATTGCAGGAAGAGGCTCCCTCCTGCGGCGTTCCCGTTCTGGTACTGCGTACCGAAACCGAGCGTCCCGAGGCCGTGGAAGCCGGCACCGTCAAGGTCGTCGGTGTGGACGAGGACACCATCTATCAGGAGGCCGTCACCCTGCTGACCCAGCAGGATGCCTATGACAAGATGGCGAAAGCCGTCAATCCCTACGGCGACGGTCACGCATCCGAGCGCATCGTGCAGCACCTGCTGGACTTTGCAAAATAAATCCGCTTTTTCAGCCTCCGGCTTGATGCCGGAGGCTTCCTATTGTGATATCCCGGAGAATGTGTTAATATAGACACAATTATAGACCAAATCTGCAAAACAGGAGAACTGCCATGGAACATCCTCTGGTTTCTGTTATCATCCCCGCATACAACTGCGCCGGCACCATCTGCAAGGCGGTGGACTCTGCCCTGATGCAGAATGTCCCCATGGAGATCCTTGTTCTGGACGACGGCTCCAAGGACGGACTGGACGGCGTGATGCAGAAATATCAAGACATCCCCTGCGTCCGCTATCTGAAAAACGAACAGAATATGGGTGCTGCTGCCACCAGAAACCGCGGTGCCGTACTGGCACAGGGCGAATACATCGCCTATCTGGATGCAGACGACTACTGGGCAGCCGGAAAGCTCGAAAAGCAGCTCCGACTGATCCGCCGGAGCGGTACGGTGCTGTGCGCCACAGCCCGGGAGCTGCTGACCCCCGACGGCAAGCCCACCGG
>JARHYV010000323.1 GCA_029258495.1 Faecousia sp.
CCCCAAAAATACGCCGATGGGCAGAAGGGCTATCGGTTTTCCTTTTCTCATAATAATTCCTCTATCCTGTATTAAAATGTAAATAAACTGTGGATAATGTATCATAAGCGCAAATACTTGTCAATAAATAGTAGAAAACGGGCAGAATTTCTTCTGCCCGTTTTTCCTGTTATGCGTTTTTTCGCACCTTATTTAGCTGTGCATTGATCTCCAGGATCTGCTCCTTGGTCAGTGGCTGCATCCCCATCATGGATGTCATGCTCAGGATCCGCCTGACCGTAAAGCCCTTCAGCATCTCAAGCATTGCCTTGTTGGGTTTCATCTCCATCGTCCCGTTTTTCTCACCCTGCGCACCGCTCTGTCTGCTCTGCTCATAGAACTGCTTTGCAAAGCCGATCAGCAGCTGCTTTCCTTCCTCCGTCTTCAGGATATCCCCCACGGTATCATTGATGCAGCAATAGCCTGCCGGATTGGTGATCTCAAACCAGTTGATGACCTCGCCCACCTCTTTCATGCGGTAGCTTTCGTCAAAGGCATCCACCTTGCGGATCTCGCTTGCATCTGTCAGTGTCCCTGCCTTGGCTGTGAGCTTTGTGCAGCCGTCGTTCTTCACAGAGAACCGGAAGAAGGGGAATTCTCCCTTTTCCTGCCGCTCCACCAATACCCCGTTGGCATACAGCTCCACAACGGGCTGATTGGAATAGACCGTGACCTTGGTCACATCCTCTGCTCTGTTGACATAACGCTTGCCGCAGATGTGCAGCATCGGCTTGTCCGAAAGCCATGCCTGATAGGCATAGAAGGCATCCTTCTTATATTTGCGGTCAAAGGTCACCAAGCCTTTGTGGTTCATGCCGTTTTCGCCGCCTTCGGATCGTGCATCCGCAGCAAAGTCAAACATATTCCAGACATGGGTCGCCCACAGATAGGGACGCTTTGCAATGGTTTTGATCATTTCCTCGTGGTAGTATGCCTGATACTCCTCGGTATAGTCCCCCTGAACCGGATCGGAGGTATGCCAGTTCAGCGCCTCTGCACCATACTCGCTGATGCCGATGGGCATGTTCGGGTATTTCTCATGGAACGCATCAAACCACGGCCCGTTCATCTGCACGTTGCCGCCATACCAGCCGAAATAGTGATTGTAGCTGACGGTATCCGGAATATGCACGATCTTGGCATCCATGGGACACATGCTGATGACCGCCATGGTCGTCGGGCGGGTCTGATCCATCCCATGCACCAGATCATTCAGGATACGGTGATTATGCAGCAGGCTCTCATCGTCCGGCTCACAGCCCCCTGTGATCTCATTGGACAGTCCCCACACCACGATACTGGGATGGTTATAGTTCTGCACGATCAGCTCCGTCATTTGCTCCACCGTATTGTCCAGCCCCTTGGGCAGGTGGACAGTGATATACGGGATCTCTGCCCAGACGATCAGTCCCGTTTCATCACAAAGGTCGTAAAATGCCTGACTGTGCTGATAGTGCGCAAGGCGCACGGTGTTCGCCCCCATCTCCAAGATCAGGTCGATATCCTCCCGGTGATGTTCTGCACGGAGTGCATTGCCGATCTCAGGGCGATCCTGATGACGGGAAACACCTCTCAATGGATAGCTCTCTCCATTGAGGATAAATCCCCTTTCCGGATCGATCTGAAAGCTCCGGCAGCCAAATCTTGTGCTGATCTCATCCACAGGCTCCCCGTTTTCCACAAGAAGTGCCTTAGCTGTGTATAAATAAGGATCCTTGCGCCCATTCCACAGATGCACATGGGGGATCACGAATTCCGCCGATGCATGTCCGTTTTCGGATCGGACGGTTTTGGTCTGATCTGCCACGGTGATCTGCACCTCGCCGCCGGTCTGCCAGGTTTGTACGGTTACCACCGCATCGCTTCCCGTGACTGACGATGTGACCTGAATTCCGGGCGCACCGTGGTAGTCCAGATCAAAATGCTGCTTTGCCACACTGACAATGCTCACATCCCGATAAATTCCGCCGTAGAATGTGAAATCCGCATTCTGAGGGTAGATCCGATCATTGGCAGAATTATCCACCGCCACTACCAGAAGGTTCTGCTGGGCGATTGGCTGAACCTGCATCCGGAAGGCAGAATAGCCCCCTTCATGCCTGCCCAGTTCTGTTCCGTTCCAGTAGACCCGGGCAACGGA
>JARHYV010000263.1 GCA_029258495.1 Faecousia sp.
CCGCCCGCACTGCCTTTTCCAGAGTCTCCAGTTCCTTCTGCGCATGAGCAGAAAATCTGATATCCTTTTTAGAGATCTCTTCTCCGGCCTTTGCGATTGCCACCGAGTAGTCTGCAATGCGCTCCAGATCATTCAGGCTGTACAGCAGGGTATTGACACTTCTGTTGTCCTGCACAGGCAGCTTTGCGCCGGTCAGATTTACCAGATATGTGCCCAAGGCATCTTCATACCGATCCGTCTGGTTTTCCAGTTTCTTCACCTGCTCCAACCCCTTTACATCAAACTTCTTCGTCAGTCGCATGGCATGTAGCATAGAGTCCTGAGCAGCATGTGCCATCTGCACAGCCACTTCCTGTGCCCGCTGAACCGCAACAGCAGGTGTTGCAAGCAGCCGCTGATCCAGAAGTTCGGTCTGTTCGGGAGATTGATCATCACGCACGGAATAGATCGCCAGCTTTTCCAGTACCGTGTGAAGTGGGAGCATAACGATAGTAGTCAGCAAGTTAAAGCTGGTGTGAATGATCGCAATATCAAATTCATTTGCGGTTTCGGTGAGGAACGACCAAGGAATAAACATTCCGATCCCATAAAAGAGCGATGCAAAAATCGCAACACCGATCAGATTGAAATACAGGTGAACCATTGCTGTACGGCGGGCATTTCTTGTGGCACCTACGGTCGAGATCAGTGCAGTCACGCAAGTGCCGATGTTCTGTCCCAGAATAATCGGCAACGCAACACCGCCTGTCACAACTCCCGTAGAGCACAGGCTCTGCAAAATTCCCACAGATGCCGAGGACGACTGGATAACTGCCGTCAAGACTGCGCCCACAACGATGCCCACCAGAGGATTGGAGAAGGATACCATCATATTGGCAAACCACACCTCATCCTTCAGGAATTTCATGGAGTCACTCATGATATCCATACCAGTCATCAGTGCCATAAATCCAAGGAGGATGGTTCCGATCCCCTGCTTTTTCTCGGATTTTGTGAACATGTACAGCACAATACCGATGATACCCAGCAACGGAGAAAGGGTGCTGGGCTTAAACAGCTGGATCAGGAAACTGTCGCCTTCCAGTGCCGTCAGGGACAGGATCCATGAGGTCACCGTCGTGCCGACATTTGCGCCCATGATCACACCCACCGCCTGACGGAGGGTCATAATGCCGGAATTTACAAAACCGACTACCATCACCGTGGTCGCAGACGAGGATTGTATCACCGCTGTCACCGCCAGACCCAGCAGAAACCCACGGAACACCGTGGAGCTCATTTTAGCGAGGATGGTTTGCAGCTTGCCGCCGGCCTGCCGCTCCAGGGATTTTCCCATGATATCCATGCCAAACAAGAACAGCGCAAGACCGCCCAACAGTGTGATCAATTTCAGAATATACATTGTCATTTTACAATACCTATCTTTCGCTCTCAGATTTATCAACATTTTATTACATTTTGATTATAAAGCGTAGGTTTTGTAAAGTCCATTTAGGTTGTGAAAGACTTATGTAAAATCTATGTAAAATAGAAAAGCACCATGGAGATCCATGGTGCTTTTTATCACGGAAAAATCACTGTGATGGTCGTGCCCTGATTTGGTACGCTTTCCAGCTGGAGCTTTGCATTGTGATACTGCGCCGCATGTTTCACGATGGAGAGCCCCAAGCCCGTGCCTCCGGACTGCTTGGAATGGCTCTTATCCACCCGATAAAAGCGCTCGAATACCCGGCTGTGATGTTCTGCCGGAATTCCGATCCCTGTATCCGCCACACGAAACACCGTATTTCCATGCTCACATCCCACATGGACTGTCACACTGCCGCCGACCGTGTTGTACTTCACGGCATTTTCGCACAGGTTATAGGCGATCTCGTACAGCAGTCGGCGTACTCCCACAACCGAGCAGTGTGCCCCCTCTACCTCAATCGTCACATTCTTTTTGTCCGCAATGGGACGAAGACTGTCTGAGATATCCTCTGCAAGTTCATACAGATCCACATTTTCCTGAGGAAGTTCCACACCTTCATCCAGCTGCGACAGACGGATGATATCTTCTACCAAATTCACAAGTCTGGCAGCCTCCTGTCGGATATGTCCCACAAACCGGCCAGTATCCTCCGGCTTGACCAGACCGTTTTCCAGTAGTTCTGCGCTGCCGATAATGGATTGCAGCGGTGTTTTCAGCTCATGAGATACATTTGCAGAGAATTCCCGGCGTGTCTGCTCCGCCGTGTACTGCTCGGTAATATCAAACGCAAGAAGTACCGCTCCCATGACGCTGCCCTGAGACTCAATTCTGGTCAGATCCAGCTGATATTCTCGACCATTGCGGCTGACATGCACTTGGCTCGTTCCCTTGGAGAACACTTCCTCTACCGCAGACTGCACATCAATTTTCCGATCCACCGTAAGGAAGTCCTGCCCGATACAGAAATCCGTTGCACCAAACAGCTCCTTCGCCGCCGGATTGATGCTGAGAACAAGTCCCTTCTTGTCCATCAGCACCAAGCCCTCTTTCATATTTGCCGTGATCTGTTCGAATTCATCTGTTTTATATTTCAGCTTGCGCATTTGGGCAGAAATCTGCAAATGCTGCTGATTGATCCGGTGCAGGAGCGGCGAAATTTCCTCATATGCCTCATTCTCCAGCGGTTTCTCCAGATCCAGTTCATTCAGCGGTTTTACGATGCGCTTTGCCATGCGGATCGACAAAACCGCAGACAATGCCACCGCCACAAAAATCACCGCACCAATGGGCTGCAGCATGCCCCACATCACCACCGCCGATGTCACACTGCTGACCGATATCCGCAGGATCGTTCCATCAGACAAGGTCTTTGCCTCGTATGTGGTTTTCTGGGTCGGGGTCGAGGAATAGCGCACACTGCTGCCTTCTCCATAGGCAGCTGCCTCCTGAACCTCCTCTCGGTTTGAATGGTTGCCCATGGTGCTGACATCTGCCTTGCTGTCAAACAGCACCGTGCCATCTCGGGCGATCCATGTAATACGCAGCCGATCAGATCGCACCTGTTCCAAATAATCCTGCCCCATCAGCTCTGTTCCGGCGCCGGCAAGCTCCAGCTCGTTCTTCATCTGGTCGATCTGCACTCCGTCGAAGTAATCATACAGCACACCCATGATAAATCCCAAGCTGCACAGCAGCACCACAGCAGCCACAAGCATCGTCGAGCGAAAGATCCTACCTGTCATGGATGCTCTCCAGACGATATCCAACATTGCGCACAGTTTCAATCAGATGACCGCAGTCCCCAAGCTTTTGCCGCAGGGTTCGGATATGCATATCCACCGTTCGGGTCTCGCCCATATAATCGGACTCCCACACATCGCTGAGCAGCTGTTCCCGGGTGAATGCCATGCCGGGATGGGACAGGAACAGGCGCAGCAGTTCAAATTCCTTGTATGTCAGCATCACTCTGCTGCCATCGACGGCGACGGTATGCTCATTCAGGTTCATGGTCACACCGCCCATCTGAAGAATGTGTGTTTCCTGTTTCGGCTTGCAGCGGCGCAGGACTGCCTTCACCCGGGACACCATTTCCATCATACCGAAGGGCTTTACCAGATAGTCGTCCGCTCCCAGATCAAGACTCTGGATCTTGTCAAACTCGGTTCCCTTTGCCGTCGCCATGATCACCGGCACCTCCCGCAGCTTTGCATCCTTTTTCATTCTGGACAGCAGCTCAACTCCGTCGATCCCGGGCAGCATCACATCCAGAAGGACAAGCTCCGGTATCTCTGTCTGGACAGCCTCCCAAAAAGCATCTCCGGACTCAAAGCCCTTTGCATCAAGCCCCGTGCTTTGCAGGGCATACACCTCTATATCGCGGATACTGGGGTCATCTTCTACACACCAAATCATCATTACGCCTCCTTGTGTATTGCGTAATTTTAGTGTACTCGGTTTTTCAGCAGATTGCAAGAATGACAATTATACGAAAAAGGACGAGATTTTCATCTCGTCCTTTATTCTTATTTCATAAGCTTACACACAAGATTGGTGTATTCCACGGGATCCTCCAGTGTAAGATCCGCCATCAGAGTTGCCTGAGCATACAGGAGCTTTGCATAGTCCTCCGCCTTCTCAGGATCGGAAACCACTGCATCCTGCATGGCCTTTACTGCCTCATGCTCCGGGTTCAGCTCCAGGATCCTGCCCACAGGATATGCAAACTCCGGATTCATGCGTTTCATGTATTTTTCCATTTCAAAGCTCATGCCGGCCTCCGGGCTCAGAGAAACGGGATGGCTGCCCAGATTGTCGGAAAGCTTTACTTCCTTGACCTTGTCGCCCAGCTTTTCAGAAACAAAGTTCAGCAGTCCCTTCATCTCCTCTGCCTTTTCGGCAGCCTTCGCCTTTTCTTCCTCGGTCTGCAGACCCAGATCCTCAGAAAGCGCATTGCAGAAACTCTTCTCCTCGTAGGTTACCAAGGTCTGGGGGACAAACTCATCCACATCCTCACAGAACAGCAGAACATCGTAACCCTTGGACAGCAGGGTTTCCACCTGAGGCAGCTTTGCAAGACGATCCGTGCTTTCACCGGGTGCATAGTAGATCTTCTCCTGTCCCTCTGCCATGGCCGCCACATATTCCTTCAGGCTGACCAGTTTCTTCTCCTTCGCCGACCAGAACAGCAGCAGATCCTGACAGACATCCTTGTGTGCGCCGTACTCGGAAACTGTGCCGTATTTCAACTGACGACCGAAGACACCATAGAATTTCTCATAGCTTTCCCGATCATTTTCCTGCATGGATGCAAGCTCGGATTTGATCTTCTTTTCCAGATTGCGCGCAATGATCGCCAGCTGACGGTTATGCTGAAGCATTTCACGGCTGATATTCAGGGACAGATCCTGGCTGTCCACAACACCGCGGACAAACCGGAAATGATCCGGCAGCAGATCCTCACAGTTGTCCATGATCATGACACCGGAGGAGTACAGCTGCAAGCCGCCCTTAAAGTCCTTGGTGTAGAAATCATAGGGAGCCTTTGCAGGTACATACATCAGCGCCTTATAGCTCACGGTACCTTCCGCATTGACATGGATGGTACGCAGGGGCTTGTTGTAGTCGTAGAATTTCTCACGGTAGAAGCTCTCATACTCCTCGTCCGTGACATCCTTCTTGTTTCTCTGCCAGATGGGCACCATGGAATTCAGGGTGTCCATTTCCATATAGGATTCGTACTCCGGCTTATCCTCGGGGCAGTCCTCCTTCATGCGGGACTTGGATACCTCCATCCGGATGGGATAGCGGATATAATCAGAGTACTTGCGGACAAGGGAACGGATCTGGTATTCCTCCAGAAATTCAGAGTACTTTTCTTCCTCTGTGTCCTCCTTCAGGGTCATGATCACATCGGTGCCGGCCTGCTCACGGGTGGTTTCCTCGATGGTATAGCCGTCCGCTCCGTCGGATGTCCACTTCCATGCCTTGTCTTCACCATACTTCTTGGAAATCACCGTGATGGTGCTTGCCACCATAAACGCAGCATAGAAGCCTACGCCAAACTGGCCGATGATATCGATATCATCATTCTTTTCCATGTTCTGCTTAAAGTTCAGGGAGCCGGATTTGCAGATCGTGCCCAGGTTCTCCTCCAGATCTGCCTTGCTCATGCCGATGCCGTTATCGGAAACCGTCAGGATCCGGTTGTCCTGATCCCGGGTGATCGTAATTGCGAAATCATCTCGATTCAAGCCCACATTTTCATCAGTCAGGGCGGTATATGCCAGCTTGTCGATGGCGTCAGATGCATTGGAAATAATCTCTCTCAAGAAGATCTCCTGATGGGTGTAAATGGAATTGATCATCAAATCCAGAAGTCTTTTAGACTCTGCCTTAAATTGCTGTTTTTCCATAGTGCTTATCTTCGCTTCCTTTCAAAATTAGCACTCTTTTGTATCGAGTGCTAAAATTATATCACATTCAAAATAAAAAGCAAGCCTAAAGTAAAAAGTTCTTTGATTATTCACAATTCTATGCTATATTTATGATGTATAGTTATGTTCCGAACCGATTCGGCCAATATATTACAACGATTATTGTAAGATGTAAGGAGTATGAAATGATCACTGTCAGCAATTTAGGTATGCAATTTGGCGGCCAATGGCTGTTCCAGCATGTGGATCTGCAGTTCCTTCCCGGCAACTGCTATGGCATCATCGGTGCCAACGGCGCAGGTAAGTCCACCTTCCTGCGGATCCTCTACGGCGAACTGGACTCTACTACCGGTTCTGTCACCGTTGCACCCAATCAGCGTGTTTCCGTTTTGAAGCAGAACCAGAATGCCTATGACGAGTTCTCCATCATGGATACCGTTATCATGGGCAATCAGCACCTGTACGATGTCATGAAGGAAAAAGATGCCATCTACGAAAAGCCCGACTTCACCGACGAGGACGGTCTGCGTGCCGCTGATTTGGAAGTTGAGTTTGCAGAGCTTGGCGGATGGGAAGCAGAAAGCGACGCCTCCCGTATCCTGCAGGGTCTGGGTGTCCCCACCGACAATCACTATGACATCATGGGCGATACCGACCCCCGACTGAAGGTGAAAGTTCTGCTGGCTCAGGCACTGTTCGGCAATCCCGACATCGTCATGCTCGACGAGCCTACCAACAACTTGGATATCGAGTCCATCAACTGGCTTGAGGACTTCCTGCTGGACTTCCCCGGCATGGTCATCGCCGTCAGCCATGACCGTCACTTCCTGAATACCGTTTGTACCCACACCGTTGATATCGACTATGGCAAGATCAAGATGTATGTGGGTAACTACGATTTCTGGTACGAATCCTCTCAGATGGTTCAGGCCATGCTGCGTAACAAGAACAAGCGCAATCAGGAAAAGATCGAAGAGCTGCAGTTGTTTATTCAGCGTTTCTCCGCCAACAAAGCAAAGGCAAAGCAGGCCACTGCCCGCCGTAAGCTGTTGGACAAGCTGACCGTCGAGGAAATGCCCTGCTCTACCCGCCGCTATCCCTTTGTCGGTTTCATGCCCGAGCGCGAACTGGGCAAGGATGTGCTCACCGTCAAGGATGTATCCGTCACCGTTGACGGCGAAAAGCTGCTGGACAATGATTATTTCTCTGTCAACCGTACAGACAAGATCGCCTTTGTCGGTGAAAACGAGCTTGCACAGACCGCCCTGTTCCAGATCCTGATGGGCGAACTGGAGCCCGACGAAGGTTCCATTAAGTGGGGTGTTTCCACCACACGCAGCTATCTGCCCAAGGACAATACTCCCTATTTCGAAGGCAATAAATCCGAGCTTGTGGACTGGCTGAGAGAGTATTCTGCAAAGAAGGACGATGTATATCTCCGTGGTTTCCTTGGTCGCATGCTGTTCTCCGGCGAAGATGTCTTCAAGAGCGTCGATGTGCTCTCCGGCGGCGAAAAAGTCCGCTGCATGCTGTCGAAGATGATGCTGTCCGGTGCCAATGTCGTACTGCTGGATCAGCCCACTAACCATCTGGATATGGAGTCCATTCAGGCTGTGAACAAGGGTCTGGAGGCCTTCACCGGTGTTGTCCTTCTGGCAAGCCACGACCACGAAATGCTGTCGTCTGTCTGTAACCGAGTGATCGCATTCCAGCCGGACGGAACCATCGTTGATTACTACGGAACCTACGATGACTACCTCGCAAAGCAGGACGCTGCAAAGAAGTCCTGATGGATAAAGGAGAGAAAACCATGGAAAGAATTCTGGATTTGATTTCCCGCAAGATGGCCAAGGCATTTGAAGATGCAGGCTATGATGCCTCCTTTGGCCGTGTCAATGTTTCCAACCGACCCGACCTGTGCGAATACCAGTGCAACGGTGCTCTGGCCGCTGCTAAGCAGTATAAGTGCGCTCCCATTCAGATCGCAAAGGCAGTTGTCGAGCAGTTGGATGCCAACGACTACTCTCTGGTAGAGGCTGTTATGCCCGGTTTCATCAACCTGAAACTCAGCGGTCATTTTCTTCAGCAGTATCTGGAGCAGATGCGCACTGCCGATGCTTTCGGTCTTGAAAAGATCGGCGCAGGCAAGACCATCGTTGTGGACTACGGCGGCCCCAATGTGGCAAAGCCTCTGCACATCGGTCACCTGCGCTCCGCTATCATCGGCGAGAGCCTCAAGCGTCTGTACAAATTCTTCGGCTACAATACCATTGGCGATATCCATCTGGGCGACTGGGGTCTGCAGATGGGTCTGATCATCGCCGAGCTGAAAGAGCGGCAGCCTGAGCTCCCCTATTTCGACCCGGACTTCAAGGGTGAATATCCCTCTGAGCCTCCCTTCACCATCTCTGAGCTGGAGGAGATCTACCCCACGGCATCCGCTAAGAAGAAGGAGGATGCAGACTTTGCCGAGAAGGCTCACACTGCTACCTTTGAATTGCAGCAGGGACATCCCGGCTACCGCGCCATCTGGCAGCACATTATGAATGTGTCCGTAGCCGATCTGAAGAAGAACTACGACAATCTGGATGTCCATTTTGAGTCTTGGCTTGGCGAATCCGACGCTGACCCCTACATTCCTCCTATGATCGAGGATATGAAAAAACGTGGTCTGGCAGTAGAGTCCAACGGTGCATGGGTCATCCCCGTGGCAGAGGAATCCGACAAGAAGGAAGTCCCGCCCTGTATCCTTGTGAAATCCGATGGTGCATCCATCTATGCGACCACGGATCTTGCAACGCTTGTTCAGCGCATGCAGGACTTCCACCCCGACAAAGTGCTGTACCTCACCGATAAGCGTCAGGCTCTGCACTTTGAGCAGGTATTCCGCGCCGCCAGAAAGAGCGGCATCGTGAACCCCGAAACCGAGCTTGAGCATCTGGGCTTTGGCACCATGAATGGCACCGACGGCAAGCCCTTCAAAACCCGTGACGGCGGTGTCATGCGTCTGGAGCAGTTGGTTTCCGATATGACCAACTTTGTTCGTGCAAAGGTCGTTGAAAACAAGATCGTAGCAGACGATGAAGTGGAGGAAACCACAAAGAAGATCGCCATGGCCGCTCTGAAATACGGCGATCTCTCCAATCAGCCCACCAAGGACTATATCTTCGATCTGGATCGCTTTGCCGCATTTGAGGGCAATACCGGCCCCTATATCCTGTATACCATCGTCCGGATCAAGAGCATTCTTGCAAAATTCGGCGCATGGGAACATCTGGAAATTCAGGAGCCCGCCAACGAGTCTGCTAAGGAGCTGATGCTTTCCATCACCAAGTTCGGCCCCACTATGGAGGCTGCGCTCAAGTCCTCTGCTCCCAACCTGATCTGTGCCTATATCTACGAACTGGCCGGCTGCGTCAACAAGTTCTATCACCAGACCCGTATTCTGGGCGAGGAAGATGCACAGAAGAAGGCAGGATATGTCGCATTGATCGGTCTTGCAAAGAATATTCTGGAGCAGTGCATCGACCTGCTCGGTTTCAGCGCTCCGGATAAGATGTGATCCTATTTTCTGTAAATATGCAAAAACCGATGCAGTCTGCGACTGCATCGGTTTTCTTTTATGGACTTGGGTGATTTACGGGATCCGAACCTGCGCATCCGCAACCATCACCGAAACGGTGATATCTTTATCCGTAGAATTGGTCGCTACAATACCGATCTGATACCATGTATCTTTTTCGGCAGGGATCTTCACTTCAATTCCACCGGTGAGATACTCACCTTCCCCTGTGACATCCTGCTGAGTGCCTGCCTCTTTCATATGAACAGCAGTATCCCCCAAATTCTCACCGGCACTGACTTTGATGTGATCCTTATTCGGGGAAACCTGCACATCGGAATAGATTACCTGCGATGCTGTGCCTGCCGGAACCACAAAATCGACCCGGTTAACGCTTCTGCCGCATCCTGCCGTCGTCAGCAAGAGAATGAACAGCAGTCCTAATGCCAAATGTTTTTTCATTGGGATCCCTCCTTTTTTCTCCATTGTACCCATCCCCCGTAGATATTGCAAATTAAGAATTCTGAAACCAAAAAAGAGGACTGAGTCAAACTCAGTCCTCTTTCTGTATTGGGTAAAATCAGTATGCGACGCCCCAGTAGATCATCTTCTTGGCAGGCTTGCCGCAGATGGGACAGACATCGCCCAGATCCTCCTGCTCAAAGGGAATGCAGCGGGAGCTCATACCGGCGACTTCCTTCATCTTCAGCTCACAATCCAGTTCGCCGCACCACATGGTCTTGATAAAGCCGCCATTTTCCTCCTGCAGTTTCTTTGCCTCTTCCAGAGAATGTGCCTCATAGATATGGTCGGTGAGGTTCTTCTTTGCCTTGGCATACATGCCGTCGTGGACAGCCTGCAGCTGCTCTGCCACTGCCTGTTCCAGATCCTCGAGTTTCACCACGATCTTCTCACCGTCGTTACGGCGAACCAGAACGCACTGACCGTTCTCCAGATCTCTGGGCCCACACTCAACACGCAGGGGCACACCCTTCATCTCGTATTCGGCGCACTTCCAGCCCATGGAATTGTCGGAATCATCCATCTTTACACGGAAACCAGCCTGGATCAGACGGCTCTTCAGCTCTCCTGCTGCCTCCAGAACGCCGGGCTTGTGCTGTGCAACGGGCAGCACGACTACCTGGATCGGCGCAACCTTAGGAGGCAGAACCAAGCCGTTGTTGTCACCGTGGGTCATGATGATACCGCCGATCAAGCGGGTGGAAACACCCCAAGAGGTCTGGAAAGGTGCAACCTTCTGGTTGTTCTTGTCGGTATAGGCAATGTCAAATGCCTTTGCAAAGCCATCGCCAAAGAAATGGGAGGTACCTGCCTGCAATGCCTTGCGGTCATGCATCATGCACTCGATGGTATAGGTTGCCTCTGCACCGTTGAACTTCTCCTTGTCCGTCTTCTGACCGCGGGTAACGGGCATTGCCAGAACATCCTCACAGAAATCTGCGTACAGGTTCAGGATCAGCTGAGTGAACTTTTCAGCCTCTTAAGAGGTTGCATGCATGGTGTGACCTTCCTGCCACAAAAACTCTCTGTGGCGCAGGAACGGACGGGAGCTCTTCTCCCAGCGGAGCACACTGCACCACTGGTTGTACATCAGGGGCAGATCCCGATGGGACTGGATCACGGACTTGAAGTGATCGCAGAACAGTGTTTCAGAGGTCGGACGGATGCACATCTTCTCTTCCAGAGGCTCACTGCCGCCCATGGTGACCCAAGCACATTCGGGAGCAAAGCCCTCAACATGATCCTTCTCCTTCTGGAGCAGGCTCTCCGGGATCAGCATGGGCATATAGACATTTTCAACACCGTTGCGCTTGAATTCCCGATCCATGATCTGTGGGATATTCTCCCAGATCGCAGCGCCATAGGGTCTGTTGATAAAGACACCAGTGATGGAAGAATAATCGATCAGCGGTGCTTTATTGCACACATCGGTACACCACTGTGCAAAATCG
>JARHYV010000002.1 GCA_029258495.1 Faecousia sp.
CCTGAAAAACTACTTGCATCACTGGAGGCGATCGGGCTGTGACGGAATTTCATCATGTATCGGTATTGTTGGATGAATGCATCCAGTCGCTGAATATCAAGCCCGATGGCATCTATGTGGATGGAACCTTGGGCGGAGCAGGACACTCTGCTCAAATTGCAAAACGGCTGACCACCGGTCGGTTGATCGGTATTGACCGCGACCCTAAGGCACTGAAGGCTGCATCGGAGCGATTGGCGGAGTATGCAGACCGGGTCACGCTGGTTCACTCGAACTTCAGCCAGATCGATCAGGTTCTGGAGGAACTGGGAATTGACGGCGTGGACGGGATCCTTCTGGATCTGGGGGTATCCAGTCCTCAGTTGGATGAGGCGGAACGGGGATTTTCCTATATGGCAGATGCGCCGTTGGATATGCGGATGAATTCAGAGGATACCCTGTCTGCCTATGATGTGGTCAATACATGGCCGAAGGAAGAGCTGCGCAGGATCCTGTATGAATACGGCGAAGAGCGCTATGCGCCTCAGATCGCAGCTGCCATTGAGCGACGCCGTAATGATAAACCCATCGAAACCACTTTGGAACTGGTGGATGTGATCCGCTCTGCAATGCCGCCTCAGGCGCTCAGGGAGAAACAGCATCCAGCCAAGCGCAGCTTTCAGGCGATCCGGATCGCTGTCAATGATGAATTGGGGGCGGTCGGAAGAGTGATGGAAGTGTCTGTCCCAAAGTTGAACAAGGGCGGCAGACTGGCCATTATCACCTTCCACTCTCTGGAAGACAGGATCGTTAAGAATGCAATGGCAGCAGCTGCTAAGGGCTGTACATGCCCTCCGGAATTCCCGGTATGCGTCTGCGGTAATCAGCCGAAGGTAAAACTGATCACACGAAAGCCCATCGTTTCCGGTGAGGAAGAATTGGAGCGCAACCCAAGAGCACGGAGTGCAAAACTCCGTGTCTGTGAAAAACTTTAAGGAAAGCAGGTGAAACTGGATGGCACACAAGCCGGAGATTCAATATGTACGCTACTATTCGGCAGGATCTGCTGCGAAGGCATTGCGCAGCCAGCCAGTTCAGCCTGAACCGCTGCCCAAGCAGGTCAAGATCCCCGAGAAAAGGATCTTGGTTCCCTTCGATTCTATTTCTGTGTTTGGTACAGCGGTAGCGTTGGTTATGCTTGTATGCATGCTGGTCGGTATTTTCCAACTGACCGGCACAAACCGTGAGATCGCCAGAACCCAGAGTGCAATCAGTGCGCTTAAGGCGGAGAACACTCGCTTACAGCTCGAATACCAAGAGAGCTATGATCTGGACGCTGTAAAGACGGCAGCTGCCAGTATGGGAATGATCCCGAAGGAGCAGGCAAGACACATCACGATCAAGATCCCGGAGCCGGTGGTCGAAGAAGAAACTACTTGGTGGGAAAGTTTTGTGATGGACTTTATGGAGCTGTTTGCATAACGATGGGTATTGGCCAATAGAATATGACAGTAGCTGTGATGGGCGGTAAGGTTTGCTTGCTGCCCATCTATGACTATCGTCATAGAGGAGGCCGGTATTGATCATGCATTTCAGAAGAACAAGAAAAGATACCTACCGCCGCATCCGGGCCGATTCCG
>JARHYV010000149.1 GCA_029258495.1 Faecousia sp.
GCACTGGAGCAATATCGTTCCGCCATCGCCGGAAGTGACGAGGAACGATTGATCACATTGTTAAAAGAAGGTTCTCTTGCAAAGGAGGCTGCCGATCAATGACAACCATTGAAGTTCATGCATCAAAATCCTACCAGATCCGGATCGGTTACGATCTGCTCCCAACACTCGGACACCACATCTCCACCCTGCAGGGTGTGGAAAAGGTCTGTCTGATCAGTGAATCGAACGTATGGCCCCTATATGGGGACACCGCCGAACAAAGTCTGATCGATACCGGATTTGAAACCTGTCACTATGTTTTTCCTGCCGGAGAGCCGCAAAAATGCGGCGAAACCTTTCTGGCGATCCTGAATTTTCTTGCAGAGAATCAGTTGACACGAACAGATGCCATCGTGGCATTGGGCGGTGGTGTCGTTGGAGATCTGGCAGGTTTCTGCGCATCGTGTTTTCTCCGCGGCATCCGTTTCGTACAGGTGCCTACGACTCTTTTAGCGGCAGTCGACTCCAGTGTGGGCGGCAAAACCGCTATTGATCTGCCCAGCGGAAAAAATCTGGCAGGCGCCTTTTATCAGCCATCTCTTGTCCTGTGTGATCTGGGGTGTCTGGATACCCTGCCGGAGGCGGTCTTTCTGGACGGCTGTGCCGAAATCGTCAAGACCGCCATTCTCTTTGATCCCGAAATGTTCCGCTCGCTGATGAAGTCCGGCCCGTCATTTGACCGCGAATCGGTCATTGCCAGATGTGTCGCACACAAACGGGATATCGTCACCGCAGACGAATTTGATCGCGGACAGCGGCAGAAGTTGAATCTCGGTCATACCATCGGACACGGAGTTGAGGCCATGAGTCATTTTACGATCTCCCACGGAAAAGCTGTTTCCATCGGCATCGCCATTGCTGCACGAGCCGCCGCCAAATTGGGACTGTGCGCTCAGGAAACCTGTGACGAATGCCTCACGCTCCTGTCACAATTCCGGCTCCCCATCGAAACCGAATATTGCGCATCCGATCTGTGCGCAATGGCACTTTCCGATAAAAAGCGTTCCGGCGAAACCATCAACCTGATCATTCCCCATGCGATCGGCGACTGCACGATCGTCCCCACACCGATCAGCCAGATGGAATCCTTCATTCAGGCAGGTCTTTAATATGGAACTCACCCTTTATCCTACCAAACTTCAGGGACAGCTCAAAGCGATCCCTTCCAAATCCCAAGCCCACCGTCTGCTGCTGTGCGCCGCCTTTGCAGATGCCCCTACAACGCTTTTTTGTCCCCAAACCAACCGGGATATTCAGGCAACCGCAGAATGTCTGTCGGCTCTGGGGGCGCAGATCACCCGTACAGACGAAGGCTATTGCGTGATCCCCATAAAAGCCGTCCCCAAAGCCGCAATCCTGAACTGTTGCGAAAGCGGCTCGACCCTTCGCTTTCTGCTGCCCATTGCAGGCGCTCTGGGGGTTGACACCGTCTTCACCATGGAGGGCAGACTGCCTCAGCGTCCCCTTTCTCCGTTATGGGAAGAAATGACTCGCATGGGCTGCCGGCTTTCCCGCCCCACCGAAAACACCATCCGCTGTGAGGGCAGGCTGCATCCCGGGATCTATCGGATCGACGGGAGCATTTCCAGTCAGTTCATCACCGGACTTCTCATTGCGTTGTGTCTGATCGATGGCAGCAGCCAGCTGCAGGTCACCGGAAAGATCGAGTCCGCTCCGTATATCGCCATGACAGAGCAGGCTCTGGCTGAATTCGGCATTCCGCTTTCCAAGCAAACGAATACCTATTCCCTGAAAAAGTCCGTTTTCCATACGCCGGGGACTATATCCGTAGAGGGCGATTGGAGCAACGCTGCCTTCTGGCTGGCCGCCCGGAGCCTCGGCTCTGATGTGCTCGTACTGGGACTGAACCCCAATTCGGCACAGGGCGATCGTGCCGTTACCCACTGGCTTTCTGAATTAGAGCATCACTGTGTCATTGATGCATCGGATATTCCCGATCTGGTACCCATTCTGGCCGTTGTTTCCGGCGCAAAGCAGGGCGCTGTTTTCATCAATGCACAGCGTCTGCGCATAAAAGAGTCCGACCGCCTGCAAACTGCTGCCGATCTGATCAACCGCATCGGCGGAAGAGCCGCGGTGACAGACGACGGTCTGATCGTGCATGGTACCGGCTATACCGGCGGCTGCGTTGACTCCGCCGGTGATCATCGCATTGCCATGTCCG
>JARHYV010000052.1 GCA_029258495.1 Faecousia sp.
ATTTGGATCAGATGAGCAACTCCTATGTGGGGATCGGGATCACCATTCAACTTCGGGATGATGGCAATCTGAATATTGTACAGGTTACCTCCGGCAGTCCGGCCGAAGAGGCGGGATTGATGCCCGGAGATATATTGACCCAGGTTGAAGGAAAGCAATGTGCGCAGATCGGTGTTGAGGGTACCAAAAATCTGGTGCGCGGTGAAGAGAATACGCAGGTAAATCTCACGGTGATGCGTAAAGAAGAATCCCGTGATGTTTTGGTGATGCGGAAATACTTTGAAACACCGGTGGCTCAGGCACAGATGCTGGACGGAAATATCGGATTGATCACCATCTACAATTTCGATCAGCGGTGCGCCGCGGAAACCTTAGCAGCCATCGATACACTGATCGCAGATGGGGCAAAGGGATTGATCTTTGATGTGCGCAACAATCCCGGCGGCTACAAGAATGAATTGGTAAAGATCCTGGATCGGCTTTTGCCTGAGGGTGCGCTGTTCCGGAGTGAAAGCTACGACGGCAGGGTAGAGGTGGATGAATCTGATGCAGACCATCTGGATATTCCTATGGCGGTTCTGATGAATCTGCACTCCTACTCGGCAGCGGAATTCTTCGGCGCTGCCCTCCGGGAGTACGATGCGGCGATCCTTGTGGGTGAGCATACCTATGGCAAGGGCTACTTCCAGCAGACATTTGAGTTGGATGACGGCTCGGCAGTGGGACTGTCCGTGGGAAAATACTATACCCCCAAGGGGGAGAGTCTGGCAGGTGTTGGTCTGGAGCCGGATATCGAGGTTCCGGTTGACGAGGAAACCGCAGTGAAAATCTATGCAAGAACACTGCCTTATCAGGAAGATCCCCAAATTTCAGCAGCAATCGAAGGGCTGAAATCGGTAATAGACCTTGACGATTAAAACTTTATCCCGTATAATGTAGGGAGTTATCTGAATAAGTTTTCTTTATGAAAGGATATATATCATGGCTAAGGAATTTAAGATTACTAGTTTGCGGCTTGCCGATCTGGAGCGGGAGCTGAATTATCTGAAGACCACCCGTGAGCGTGAGATCGCTGCAATGATCGCAGAGGCTCGCTCCTATGGTGACTTGTCCGAAAACTCCGAATATGATGCAGCGAAAAACGAGCAGGCAAAGCTGTACGGCCGTATCGCTGAAATTGAGGATATTCTGTCCCATGCGGTCATCATCGAGGACGAAAATGAGGCTACCGGCCGTGTGGGTCTGGGCTGCTTTGTGACCGTTCGCAACATGAGCACCGGCGCTGAAACCACCTATAAGATCACCGGTTCTCAGGAAGCAAACCCCATGGAATTCAAGCTTTCCGACGACTCTCCCTTTGGCCGTGCCGCTGTTGGCAAGGCTGCCGGCGAAACCTTTATGGTGAATGCACCTGCAGGTTCTTATGAGATGATGGTCGTGAATGTTTCTCGTGAGGGCTAAGATATGGCAAAATTTGTACCTCAGGCTGAAATGTCCTACTCGGATCAGGTTCAGGTTCGACGCGACAAGCTGGATACCCTCCGTGCAGAGGGCTTTGATCCCTTCCAGCAGACCAAATTTGATATTGATACCACTGCCAAGCAGGTAAAGGACGGCTTTGAGGCTATGGAGGGACAGAATGTTTCTCTCGCAGGCCGTCTGATGAGCAAGCGCGGTATGGGCAAAGTTTCCTTCTGCGATTTGCAGGACGATACCGGACGGATCCAGCTCTATGTGAAGTTCGATGAGATGGAAGAGGCATCCTTCAACCGTTTCAAGAAGTATGATATCGGCGATATCGTGGGCATCAAGGGTGATGTGTTCCGGACACAGCGCGGTGAGATCTCCGTGCGTGTGCATGAGGCAACCCTGCTGAGCAAATCTCTGCTGCCCCTGCCGGAGAAGTTCCATGGCCTGACGGATCGTGAAACTCGCTATCGTCAGCGTTATGTTGACCTGATTGTGAACCCCGATGTCAAGGATACCTTTGTAAAGCGCAGCATGATCATGCGTGAGCTGAGAACATTCTTGGATAATCGCGGTTTTCTTGAGGTGGACACCCCGATCCTGACTCCTTTTGAGATCGGCGCATCTGCCCGTCCGTTCTATACCCACCATAATACACTGGATATGGATATGGTTCTGCGTATTGAAACCGAGCTGTATCTCAAGCGTCTGATCGTAGGCGGTATGGATCGCGTTTACGAGGTTGGCCGTATCTTCCGCAACGAAGGCATGGATCCCACCCACAATCCCGAATTCACCAGTATCGAGCTGTATCAGGCTTATACCGATTATTACGGCATGATGGATCTGGTAGAGGATATGATGAAGACGGTGGCCATGAATGTCTGCGGCACTCTGCAGATCACCTATCAGGGTAAGCAGATCGACCTGTCCCACTGGGAGCGCATGACCATGGTAGAGGCTGTCAAGAAGTACTCCGGCGTGGACTTCAATGCGATCCAGTCTGATGCAGAGGCTATTGCTGCGGCAAAGTCTCACAATGTGGATCTGCCTGAAATTCCCACAAAGGGTGCAATCCTTGCGGAATTCTTTGACGCATTCGTGGAAGAAAAGCTGATCCAGCCTACCTTCATCTATGACTATCCCGTGGAAAACAGCCCGCTTGCAAAGCGCAAGCCCAATGATCCGGCCTACACGGAACGGTTTGAGTATTTCATCAATGCGACAGAATTCGGCAATGCGTTCTCTGAGCTGAATGACCCCATTGACCAGAAGGGACGCTTCGAGCGGCAGGTAGCTGAGCGGAAGTCCATCGATCCGGAGTGCCGGGCACAGGTGGATTACGACTACATCACTGCGCTGGAATATGGTCTGCCTCCTACGGGTGGTCTGGGCTTTGGCGTGGACAGATTGGTCATGCTGTTGACGGACTCTGCATCCATTCGTGATGTACTGCTGTTCCCCACAATGAAACCCACCCAGGAAGAAATCGCCAGAAATAAGGCTGCTAAGGGTGAAGTCGTTGAGGCTGTTGCTGAGGCTGCAGAGGCAACTTCTGAGGCTGCAGAACCTGCAAAGATCGATGTGAACCCCATCATTTCCGGGG
>JARHYV010000320.1 GCA_029258495.1 Faecousia sp.
GTCAATGGGCGTATCCTCATCCAGACCCAGCGTATCCATCATGGACATGATCCGCTCAGAGGAGAACAGACGCATCAGATCGTCTTCCATGCTCAGATAGAAACGGCTCTCACCGGGGTCACCCTGACGACCGGCACGACCGCGGAGCTGATTATCGATACGGCGGGACTCATGCCGTTCGGTGCCGATGATGAACAGGCCGCCGGCCTCCTTGACCTTACGGGCATAGTCGGCAATCTGTGCCTTGTGGGCGCTCAGCAGCTCCTCATACTTCTTGCGAACTGCCAGAATTTCTTCATTGTCCGTTTCGGCATAGGAATTTGCCTCCTGCAGCAGCTCCTCGCTGATATCCTGCTTGCGAAGGTCATTCAATGCCATATACTCGGCATTGCCGCCAAGCATAATATCGGTACCACGGCCTGCCATGTTGGTTGCAATGGTGACTGCACCGAAGTAACCTGCCTGAGCAATGATCTGAGCCTCCATCTCGTGGTACTTTGCATTCAGCACATTGTGGGGAATGCCCTCTTTCTTCAGCAGCTTGCTGAGGATCTCACTCTTTTCAATGGAGATCGTACCGACCAGAACCGGCTGTCCCTTTTCGTGGCACTCCTTCACCTGACGGACGATGGCACGGAACTTGCCTGCCTCGGTCTTGTACACCGTATCCGGATGATCAATTCTGGCTACCGGACGATTGGTGGGGATCTCCACCACATCCAGCTTGTAGATGGTGCCGAATTCCTCTTGCTCGGTCAATGCCGTACCGGTCATACCGGACAGCTTGTTATAAAGGCGGAAGAAATTCTGGAATGTGATGGTTGCCAAGGTCTTAGACTCTCCTGCAACCTTGACGCCTTCCTTCGCCTCGATTGCCTGGTGCAGACCTTCATTATAGCGACGGCCATACATCAGTCGTCCGGTAAATTCATCAACGATGATGATCTGTCCGTCCTTGACCACATAGTCAATGTCCTTCTTCATCAATCCGCGGGCCTTCATGGCCTGATTGATATGATGGGACAGCGTTGCATTTTCCTGATCCGCCAGATTTTCCACACCGAAGAACTTTTCGGCCTTCTCGATACCGGAGGCCGTCAAAGATACTGTACGGGACTTCTCATCCACGAAATAATCGCAGTCGAAATCGTCCTGTACTTCCTTCTCATCCGTCTTGGCAAAGACCTGCTTGCGCAGCTTGGATACAAAGGCATCTGCCATCTCATAGAGCTTGGAGGAGTCGTCACCCTTACCGGAAATGATCAGCGGAGTACGCGCCTCATCGATGAGGATGGAGTCCACCTCGTCCACGATTGCAAAATTATGACCGCGCTGCACCATTTCTTCCTTATAGATCGCCATATTATCGCGAAGATAATCAAAGCCCAGCTCATTATTGGTGCAGTAGGTAATGTCCGCAGCATAGGCAACCTTACGCTCAGCGGGTGTCATGCCGGGAACCACCAGACCCACCGTCATGCCCATATAGCGATAGACCTTACCCATCCATTCCGAGTCACGACGGGACAGATAATCGTTTACCGTGACCACATGGACACCCTTGCCGGTCAGCGCATTCAGATAACAGGGCAGGATCGCCACAAGGGTCTTGCCTTCACCTGTTTTCATTTCGGCAATTCTTCCCTGATGCAGGACAATGCCGCCGATCAGCTGCACCGGATACGGACGCATCCCCAAAACGCGGTCAGCCGCTTCCCGAATGGCTGCAAAGGCTTCCGGCAGCAGATCGTCCAGTGTTTCGCCCGATGCAAGCCGTTCTTTGAATTCAGCTGTCTTCGCCTTCAGCGCGTCTTCAGACAATCCTTTATATTCATTCTCCAGTCCAAGAATTTGATCTACCAAGGGCTGGATCTTCTTGACCTCCCGATCGGATCGGGTGCCAAAGATTTTGGAAAACAATCCCATTATCAATTCTCCTTTCGGTTTTTCCCTTTGACCAGGGCATAGAAAACCATTTTCAGACATTATAACACATCTGTAAAAAAAAGAATAGACATTTTTATGAATTCTTGCAGACTGAGAACAGAAAAACCACCTCGATGAGAGGTGGTTTTCCCTATTAGAATTCTCCGGCTGCGTACATCACTGCAGACAACGCGCACAGCGGTGCCGTTTCGCAGCGCAGGATCCGCTTTCCAAGGGTGCAGACCCTGAACCCGGCATCCATCGCTTTGCGCACTTCGCCTTCCTCCAGACCGCCTTCCGGCCCGGTAAGCAGTGCCGCCGTACGAAAGCCGCGCTCCGTCAGTGCCATATGCAGCGTAGTCGCCCGTTCGTTTTCATAAAAAATCATAGGCAAGTCAGCCTGTGCTCCACGCTCCAGTGCCGCCGAATAGCTGGGCAGTACAACGACCTGAGGAATTCTCCCCCGTCCGGACTGCTCGGCTGCCGAGGCTGCGATCTTCTGCCATCGCTCAAGCTTTTTCTTCAGGCTTTTATCATCCGGCTTTGACACGCACCGTGCCGAAGGAAACGCAACAATCTCATATGCCCCAAGCTCCGTTGCCTTCTGAATTACATGCTCCAGCTTGTCGGCTTTGGGGAAGGCCATATAGACGCTGACCTGAACTGCGGGCTCCGTATCCGACTCCTTCCGCTGCGTGACTTGCAGCGAAATCTCCTTTGCATCCACATCCACCACCGTACACAGGCATTCCCTGCCCTGTCCGTCGCAGATCAGCACCTGCTCGCCGGGTTTCAGCCGCAGCACCTTCCCATGGGCCGCATTTTCACCGGTCAGGATCACCTCGTCCTGATCCAAATTCTCCGGCTCTACAAAAAATCTTGTCATCAATTTACTCCTAATTTCTTTTCAGGGATTTCCCAGACTTACCGCCCGATACTGAATAGCCTCGGCCAAATGCTCCGGTCTGATCTCCTCAGAACCTGCAAGGTCGGCAATCGTCCTTGCAACCTTCAGGATCCGGTCATAACTTCTGGCGGTCAGTCCCATGGAATCAAAGGCCTGTTTCATGAGGGATGCGCACACATCATCCAATTTACAATACTGCCGCAGATCTGCCGCATGCATCCGGGCATTGCACCGGCCGCTGTCCGCTCCGAAACGCTGCAGCTGCCTGCTGCGGGCTGCGTCCACACGCTGCTTGATGGCCTCCGAGGGCTCTGCCGTTTTTCTTTCACGCAGCTCCTCAAAATGCACAGATGGTACTTCCACCATAATATCGATCCGGTCAAGCATCGGGCCGGATATCCGGCTGCGGTAGCTCTGAACACTGCGCTCGGAGCAGGTGCATCTGCCGCTCGCATCACCGTACCATCCGCACTTGCAGGGATTCATGGCACAGACCAACATGAACTCCGACGGGTAGCTCACTGCTCCGGATGCCCTAGAGATGGTCACCCGTCCGTCCTCAAGGGGCTGACGCATCAGATCCAAGGTGTCCTTATGAAATTCCGGCAGTTCATCCAGAAACAGCACGCCCATATGAGCAAGGGATATCTCCCCCGGCTTCGGATTGCTGCCGCCGCCCGCCAGGCCTGCATTGGATATGGTATGGTGGGGACTGCGGAAGGGCCGGCGGCTCACCAGCGGATCCCCCGGGGTCAGCATTCCCATGACCGAATAGACCTGGGTAACCTCCAAAGACTCCTCCCAGGTCATGTCCGGCAGAATGGAGGGCAGGCGCTTACTGAGCATGCTCTTTCCGGACCCCGGCGGGCCGATGAGCAGGATATTATGGCTGCCGGCTGCGGCGATTTCCATAGCA
>JARHYV010000336.1 GCA_029258495.1 Faecousia sp.
GTGCGGAATGTGCAGGAATGAATGGTTAAAAGCTGATGGAGCTGAAAAGACTTGGTTTCAGACCATCTCATCACACGATCCTTCGGCAGGGCATTGCTGTAATTGATCGAACGGTCACCTACTCCATCACTGTGGACATAATAATAGTTGGTAACCACCAGATCCGTTCCGCCCTGCTGATCAAACATTTCCAGACGCTCCATAAAGGCAGGCAGATCATCACTCAGGCAATCGTCACTGTCTACGACCTTGAAGTACCGTCCGGATGCATGGCGCAGCCCCTGATTGATACCCTCACCATGTCCTCCGTTTTCCTGATGGATCACCTTCACAATGGATGGATACTGCCGGGCATATTCGTCCGCAATTTTTCCGGTGTTATCCTTGGAGCCGTCATCAATAATGATGATCTCCACACGCTCTCCGGCAGGCAGAATGCTGCGGATGCATTTTTCCATATAATCCTGTGAATTATAGCAAGGAATGACAACTGTCAATAATTTCATGTTCATATATCCTCTGTCGAAATTTCTTTCTTTGCCAGCTCCAAGGCAGAATACAAGACTTTATCCATATCGTAATAGCGATACTCGCCCAGTCGTCCGCCAAAAAGCGTTTTCGGCTCGTTCAAAGCCAGTTCCCGATACTTCTGGTATAGGGTATTATTGGTTTCATCGTTGACCGGATAATAGGGCTCAGCGCCGGGACAGGCCTCCAGACTGTATTCTCTGGAGATGACGGTCTTGGGCTGTGTCCCAAACTCGAACCACTTGTGCTCAATAATTCTGGTATACGGTGTTTCACGGTCTGTATAGTTGATAACCGCATTTCCTTGGAAATTGGGTGTATCCAAAACCTCCGTTTCGAACCGAATGGATCGATAAGAAAGCGGCCCATAGCAGTTGTGGAAATAAGCATCCACCGGCCCGGTATAAATCACCTTTCGGGCGGTTTCATCCCACATCTGCTTATTCCGGAGGTAGTCCTCCTCCAGACGCACTTCAATTCCCTCGAGCATATTGGCGACCATTTGCGTGTAGCCGCCCATAGGGATCCCCTGATACCGGTCATTGAAGTAATTATTGTCAAATGTAAATCGAACAGGGAGCCGTCTGATGATGAATGCAGGCAGCTCCGTACAGGGTCTGCCCCATTGTTTTTCCGTATAGCCCTTGATCAATTTCTCGTAGATATCGGTTCCCACCAGAGAAATTGCCTGTTCCTCCAAATTGCGGGGCTGTGTGATGCCAGCCGCCTGCCGCTGATGGCTGATAATGGTTTCTGCCTCCTGCGGTGTGGTCACACCCCACATCCGATTAAAAGTGTACATATTAAACGGGAGAGAATACAGATTTCCATGGTAGTTCGCTACCGGAGAATTGGTGTAACGATTAAAATCCGCAAATCGGTTGACATAATCCCATATTTCCTGATCACTGGTATGAAAAATATGAGCACCATAGCGGTGAACCTGAATTCCTTCTATCTCTTCTGTGTATACATTGCCGGCAATGTGATCTCGTTTCTCAATCACCAGAACCTTCTTCCCGGCATCCGTCATCTGACGG
Source organism: Faecousia sp. (assembly GCA_029258495.1). Lineage (GTDB taxonomy): Bacteria > Bacillota > Clostridia > Oscillospirales > Oscillospiraceae > Faecousia. The sequence continues at coordinate 1,569 of JARHYV010000336.1, forward strand.
GCAAACGCTGCGCCGAACAGTCCGGCACCTACAACCAAGTAATCATAGTTCATTGAAATCTTCTCTCCTTTCCTTGTCTGTCTGCCAGTGCAGCCAGAACATCGATGCGATCCGCAAACCTAGGATCCGAAAAACTTTTCTTCGTGTAAACAAAAGAGCCCGGCTACTGGATGCAGCCGGTTTATCGGGCTTTTGAAGATCATCCTCTGATCGGCTGCCCGCTCTTTATATCTCGATTTCAGTCCGCCGTTGCAGCGGAGATACCCGTCTGCACCGCCGGAGCCTGTGAAGTGCCGCTCAACCGCGGTCACTTCACAGCTGCACTCCGATTCTGAACTCAGTTCTTCAGGTGATCCGGCACCTGATCCATTGTCTGATACTTCTTCATGGCCTCATCAACGCTCATGCCGTCCTCGATGGCAATCTTACGGGCAGCATTGACAGCCTGAATTTCCTTCATCTTGTCGCCGGTGAGGCTGTAGCCCTTCATTGCCATCAGGGTTGCGAGCCATGCCAGCATGGGGATGACACAGAACATCACGATGACAGCTACCTTGATGCCGAAGGAATAGGGGGTGCTGTCGGTGGGCAGATCAGGCAGACCTGCACACACGAGGAAAATCACTGCTACCAAGGTCTGAGCCAGAGAGGACACCAGCTTATCGACCAGAGAGAACATCGTACCCATGATACC
>JARHYV010000054.1 GCA_029258495.1 Faecousia sp.
GGATCAGGCGGTTTTGTTATTCAGGAATTTTGATTTTGATGCAGTTTCTTTTGCAGCCAGTCCTTACCGGTGACATAACGCTCCACGATAAAGCTTGCCACATAGTCGCCTGCCGCATTGACCATGGTGGCAGGGGGATCTACCAGATTGCCCAGAGCCATGGCAAAGGGGAATGCAACCGCCAGCTGATCCGGGAAGAAGATGGTGCACAGCGCCAGCTCTCCCGTTCCGCCGCCGCCGGGAATACCGGACATCGCTACGGAAGAAAGGACGGCAACGATGATGGCAAGGATCGCACGGCCGGTGTTGAAATCCTGACCGAAAATGCCAAACAGGAATGCGACCTTCACAATGGCGGACATGGCACTGCCATCCATGTGCATCGTAGCACCCAGAGGCAGGACGATGTTCGTAACATCAGAGGAGATGCCGGTTTCCTCAGCAGCCTCCATATTGGTGGGAATGGATGCCACACTGGAGCAGGTGCCGAAGGACACCGCTGCCGGCTTGAACAGGTGCTGGAACATCACCTTGACCGCACCCTTGCCGCCGCCGAACCGAGCATACAGGGGGAAGAACACCAGCATGTATACGATGCTCACCGCATAATACATAAGCAGCGTCCGACCGTAATCACCGATCAGATCCGCGCCCTGTGTTGCCACCAGATTTGCAAAGAACCCAAAGAATCCGATGGGGGCATAATAAGTAATGATCTTGACCGTCTTCATGATACATTCGGTCAGATCCTTCAGCATTTTTGCGGTCATGGTTTCGGGGCCGCCATTCATCTGCACGCCAAAACCAAACAGAACTGCTGCCACGATCAGCGGCAGGATAGCCTCACGGCTCCACAGGTTGATGAAATCAGGTTTGGTAAAGAAATTGATCAGCAGATCGGATGCACCCAGTGTCTTGCTGACCTGTCCCTCCACGATTTCGTAGGTTCCGTTGACCACAGGGAAGATCGATACCACCGTATACATCACAATGGCTGCAAGGCAAGCCGTCACACAGAAGGTGGCAATGGTAACACCCATGACCTTGCCCGCCCGTTTCATGCTCTGCATATTAGCGATCGCCGAGGCAATGGAACAGAAGACCATGGGAACCACGATGCAGAACATCAGATTGATGAACACCGTGCCCAAGGGTGCAAGCTTGGATGCGCCGTCCCACACGATGCCTACAACGCATCCTGCAACGATGCCGGTAAGCATGAAGATCAGAAATCCATAATTTTTCAGAAAACTTTTTTTCATAGATACAGCTCCTTTACGGATGAAAAAATCGCACATTATCATTTCTATTTTACAGTGCACCACTTGCAAATAAAACGCATTGCATGCTATAATCATTGCAAAAGATGCTCTTTTGGAGGGATCACATGGAAAATCACTACGAAAAGCGCGGATATCTGCTGGAGGATTTCCGTCTGTTCCACCTTCAGGATGCCCAAGGCACAAAAATCGACTTCCACTATCACGAATTCTGCAAGCTCCTGCTGCTGCGCTCCGGCTCCGGCAGTTACAGCGTAGAAGGGCAGCGCTACACCCTGATCCCGGGTGATATCGTCCTCATCGGCAGCCGCTGCGTGCACCGACCGGAGTTTGAGGCCGGTGTCCCCTATGAGCGCAGCATCATCTACATCTCCCCTGCCTTCCTGCGCCGGCAGTCCACCGAGGATTGCGCTCTGGAGGACTGCTTTTCCGGACTGCACGGTCATGTGCTGCGTCCGTCGCAGCCCCTTCAGCGCAGGCTGTTTGCCATTGCCGATGAATTGGAGCAGGAGCTTTCCGGCAAAGCCTACGGACGCGTGATCCTCAGCAGCGGGATGCTCCTGCGACTTCTGGTAGAGATCGGCAGAGCGATGCAGAACGGCGACGATCTGCTGCTGCAGCCCATGCAGCCCCACAACAATCGGGTGCTGGACATTCTGCGCTATCTGGATACCCATCTCACCGAGGATATCACCATCGACGATCTGGCAGAAAAATTCTACCTGAGCAAATATCACATGATGCGGCTGTTCCGCCGGGAGACCGGAGAAACCATCCACAATTACCTTTCTCTTCGCCGGCTGCTGTATGCCCGCGACCTGATCGAGCAGGGCATGACCGCCACGGAGGCCTGTTTCCGCTGCGGCTGGCAGAGTTATTCCTCCTTCACCCGGGCTTATGCCAAGCGGTTCGGCACAACACCCACCGGCAGGACGGACTGCACAGGGCTCGCAGAGGAAACCTTTGAATAGCCGGATCGATTTTTTCGTCTTCGTATTTTTGTTGACGAAGTTTCAAAAATTGGGTATCATACTTACAGGCAAATAACCCAATTTTGATTTACGGAGGTTTCATTATGAGCAACAAATATGCCGGCACAAAGACCGAGAAAAACCTGATGGCAGCTTTTTCCGGTGAGTCCGAGGCTCGCAACAAGTACACCTATTTCGCATCCGTCGCCAAGAAAGAGGGCTACGAGCAGATCGCTGCTCTGTTTCTGAAAACCGCTGACAACGAAAAAGAGCACGCAAAGCTCTGGTTCAAGGAGCTGTCCGGTCTTGGCACCACCGCCGAAAACCTTGTCCACGCCGCCGATGGTGAAAATTACGAGTGGACAGACATGTACGATGGCTTTGCAAAGACCGCTGAGGAAGAGGGTTTCCCCGAGCTTGCCGCCAGATTCCGTCTGGTCGCCGCCGTGGAAAAGCATCACGAGGAGCGCTACCGTGCGCTGCTGCGCAATGTAGAAACCGCCAAGGTCTTTGAAAAGAGCGAGGTGAAGGTATGGGAGTGCCGCAACTGCGGTCACATCATGGTGGGCACCAAGGCTCCCGAGATCTGCCCCGTATGTAACCATCCTCAGGCCTTCTTTGAAGTCCACGCTGAAAACTACTGATCCCATATGCAAAAGCAGGCATCCACCGGATAGTGGATGCCTGCTTTTTATATTTGTAAACGCATCGACCGCTCCATTTGCAGCATTCTCTCAGGGTCGGCCGCCAAAGAAGAAGTCAAAGGGGTTCATGCCAGAAGGATCCTGTGCCTGAGGCGGAACCTGCTGATTGGGCTGATTGGGCTGCGTTGCCTCGGTGGGTGTCGTTTCCACGGTCTGAGGTTTCTCATCAAAGGTAATGGTCAGATCAAGCTCCTTACCTGCACGGAAGACCTTGATGGTGGTGGTATCACCTGCGCTGAACTTGCGCAGGGCGCTGGTCAGGGATGCATTGCCATCCACCTGATGGTCGCCCACTGCGATGATGATATCCTTGGTCTGAAGACCTGCCTTCTCTGCACAGCCGCCGTCTACCACGCTCTGGACATACGAGCCGGTAGGCAGAGAGTACATGCTTGCGGTTCTGGGATCCATATCCATAACGGTGACGCCCAGATATGCCTGATTTTTCAGATAGCCAAAATCCTTCAGATCCGTGATCATCCCCATCACATCATCGATGGGAATGGCAAATCCAATGCCCTCAATGGATGCGCCGGAGGAAGTCGCGCCGGAGAATTTTGCGGTGGTGATGCCAACAACTTCACCCTTCATATTAAACAGCGGGCCGCCGGAATTGCCGGGGTTGATGGCTGCATCGGTCTGCATCATGTTGATCAGGCTGCCATCGGTGTTGATGGTGCGATCCTTTGCACTGATGTAGCCCACGGTCAGAGAAGAGGTAAGCTCACCCAGCGGATTGCCGATGGCTACCACCTGATCGCCCACGATCAGGTCATCCGAGCTGCCGATCGTCACCGGGGTCAGCCCGTGAGCATCGACCTTCAGCAAGGACACATCGTTCATGGCGTCATAGCCCACCAGCTCTGCAACATATTCATCACCCAGATAGGTCATGACCTTCAGCTGATTTGCACCCTCGACAACATGATAATTGGAGATGATATATCCGTCCTCAGTCAGGATAAAGCCGCTGCCGGAGGATGCCGTTTCCGTCACCTGTCCCCATACATTGGTGGTGGACTGGTTAGAGATCGCCACCACGCTGTTGACATTCTTGGCATATACCTGACTGGGCGTCAAGGAACCATCAGATGCTACCGGAGAGCCGGACACGCTGCTGCTGCCGGTGACGCCGCCCACACGCTTGAGCTCCTGCTCCAGCTGAGAGATCTTTCCGGTGAGATCATTGTAAAGACTCTGCTGCTGGCTCTTCCAGTGGCTGTTCACCGCGAATGCCGTGATGCCGCAGCTGCCTACCATGACGGCTGCTGCCACGACCCCGGCGATCAGATGCTTTTTCTTGGAGCTCATCCGCTTGCGGGGCTTTTTGGGCTTTTCCTGATAGGGGTTGGCGGTATTCTGCTGATAACCTGCACCGCCGGCTGTCCCCTGATCCGGTGCACCGGTACCGTTGGGCTGATTGGTATAGCCGTTTGAATTGTATGCATAATAAGGAGAGTTGGCATAGGGCGATTCCTTCTGCCCGACGCCTGCCTTGTGATATGCGCCTGTATATTCTGCCGACTGGTAGGTGCCGGCTGAGGGCTGCTGCACTTCGGGCTGCTGCGGAGCGGTGTAGTTTTGTTCCGTATGCTCTGCAGGCTCGGTGTTCACATCCATCATCGGCTGAGTGTCTTTGTTTTCATTGGGATCCATGGGTCATTCCTCCTTGGAATTTCTTTTCCACCATCATATGCAGAACATATGAAGAAACTATGTCGTTTAACCAAACGAAGTATAAACTTTCGTTTAGAAAACTATGAAACATGATACAACACATTCATCATACTCTTGCCCAGACACATCGTCAAGTATCAGATAAGTAAGCCGCAGCTTTTGCTGCGGCAGGTGCTTACTTTTTCCGGAAACTCATGCAGTCGGTGCACTGATCCTGAGTGGGATTGCATTCGTGGGTGCCCACCATGATCCGGTCGAGAGAACAGTAATTTCCACATTCAGCGTGGTTTGCGCACTGCTTTACGGTACATTCGATGCACTTGTTGACATTCATAATAAAAATCCTCCTTAAATTTGGGTTCGATGGCTAGTATGCACCCTTTGCTCCATTTCATTCGTTGCAAAGAGGAATTTCATATGATATCATAAAAGAAACTTTACTTTTGCGGAGGGTTTCTCAAAATGGCAATTATCTCACCTTCAATCTTGTCCGCAGATTTTGTCAATCTGGAGCGGGACATCCATATGTGCAAAGCTGCCGGTGCGCCATGGATCCATGTGGATGTCATGGACGGCATCTTTGTCCCCAATATCACCATCGGGATCCCCGTGGTGGCAGCCCTGCGCAAGATCACCGATCTTGTTTTAGATGTGCATCTGATGATCGACCGACCCATCCGCTATGTGGAGCAGTTCTGCGCAGCGGGTGCCGACTATCTCACCGTCCATCTGGAGTCGGACACCCCCGAAAACATTGCAAAAACCCTGACTGCCATCCGCGCCCACGGTGTAAAGGCAGGCCTGTCCATCAAGCCCGGCACTCCTGCCCGGCAGGTAGAGCCGTATCTTTCGCTGTGCGATCTGGTGCTGGTCATGACCGTCGAGCCCGGGTTCGGCGGACAGCGTTTCATGGCGGACATGATGCCCAAGCTCGTCTGGCTGAAGGAGGCCTGCTCCCTTGCAAACCCTGCATGCCTTTTGCAGGTGGACGGCGGCGTGGATCTGGATACAGCCCCCCTGTGCAAGGCTGCCGGTGCCGATGTACTGGTTTCCGGCTCCGCTTTCTTCAAAGCCGAGGACAAGCAGAGCTTTGTATCCCGGCTGCAGAAATGAGCCTGCAGCACAAACCGATATTTTCTGACGGAATTGATTGACAATTCCAGTGACATTATTGTATAATACCCCCGGAGAATATCAGTTTTCCAAACGCAAATCTATCCAAAGTTGGGGTTCTCCCGACTTTTAGAA
>JARHYV010000199.1 GCA_029258495.1 Faecousia sp.
CCTCTTTTTCCAAATACATCTGCAGAAGCTCTGCAATATTCTTATCGTCCTCGACGATCAATACAGATACAGCCATGATTTGTTCCTCCAGTCATGATCAGATAGGTTTCCTTTTTACTCATTATAGCCAAAAATCGTCAGATGGAGTGAACAATTTGTAAAGAGTATCGCCCCAATTTGTGAACGGGGCTGTTTTTTACCCGATCTTTATCCAAAGCGATCCTAGATCGAATTAAACTTGCAAAAATCGTCATTTCAATGTATAGTAGTATCAATTTGTGTAGCCTTTTTACACAGCATTTCCGAAAGGAGCTTATACATGATCATTGAATTTCTGAAAGCCGTTTTGTTCGGCATCGTCGAGGGTATCACCGAGTGGCTGCCTGTGTCCTCCACCGGTCACCTGATCCTGCTGAACGAATTTGTCAACCTGAAAGTTTCTCCCGAATTCCAGAGCATGTTCGATGTGGTCATTCAGCTGGGTGCGATCATTGCCGTCATCGTGCTGTTCTTCCACAAGCTGAACCCGTTCTCTCCGAAAAAAAGCCCGGAGAAGAAACGCGCCACCTGGGATCTGTGGTTCAAAGTCCTTGTTGCCATCATTCCCTCCGGCATTCTGGGCGTGCTGTTCGATGACTGGATGGATGCCCATCTGCACAACGGCATTGTGGTTTCCCTTGCGCTGATCGCCTACGGCGTCGCCTTTATCTATGTAGAGCGTCTGCACGAGGGCACGACCCCCCGCATCGGCAAGGTCTGGCACATCGACTACCGTACGGCCCTGCTCATCGGTGCCTTCCAGTGCCTGAGCCTGATCCCCGGCACCTCCCGTTCCGGCTCGACCATTCTGGGTGCCATCATTCTGGGTGTGGGTCGCGGCGCCGCATCCGAGTTCTCCTTCTTCATGGCGATCCCCACCATGGTGGGTGCCAGCGGCATCAAGATGCTGAAATTCATCCTCTCCGGCGTTCCCATCACCGGCACCGAGGTGGGCGTGCTGATCATCGGCATGGTGGTCTCCTTCTTGGTGAGTATGGTCGCCATCCGCGGTCTGATGTCCTATGTCCGCAAGCACAGTTTCTCTGCCTTCGGTGTATACCGGATCATTCTCGGCGCCATCGTGCTGGTCTACTTTCTGTTTCGCTAAGTGAGGGTTTTATGATCTATACCATCGAAAACGACTGGCTGAAGGT
>JARHYV010000297.1 GCA_029258495.1 Faecousia sp.
ACCGTGTGCGACGGGCTGATCCAGACCTTTACCTTCACACAAATTTGATGCCCCTAGGGGGGATTTCATTTTTTGTGAAAAAATAATCAATTTTGGATAATTTTAGTCAAAAAATGGATTGAATTTACAATTCATCTATGATACGATATCGTTGTATCGATATGGGCGTATTGCGTCCCTGAATATCGCGTCCAAAATAGCAAGTAATTGCTGAAATTTAGGAGGTAAAGACAAATGAGCGTTATGGACATCTTAGACAATCGCAGCGCATTTTCCTTTGAAGTGTTCCCTCCCAAGACCGACGTCGGCATGCAGAAGCTGTGCGGCGAAGGCGGCGTTCTGGAGCAGCTGTACACGCTGAACCCGGACTACATCTCCTGCACCTACGGCGCAGGCGGCACCAATGTGGGCAAGAACCTGGAAGTCCTGGACAAGATTGTTAAGGATGGCAAGACCACCGGTGTTACCCACTTCACCTGCATCGGCAACACCAAAGAGGGCATCAAGGAGCAGCTGCAGAACTATCTGGATCATGGCATCAACCATATGCTGGCTCTGCGCGGCGATCTGCCCTTCGGCTGGACCGGTACCGGCGGAGATCTGCACTATGCAACCGAGCTGGTGAAGTTTGCACGCCAGGAGTTCGGTGACAAGTTCACCATCGCTGTTGCAGGCTCTCCCGAGGGTCACATTCAGTGCCGCAGCCTGGAGGCTGACATCGCTTTCCTGAAGCAGAAGCAGGACAACGGCGCTGACTACATCATGACTCAGCTGTGCTGGGATATGGATCAGTTCCGCTACTGGCTGGATGCGATCCGTGCAGCCGGCATCTGGATGCCCGTGGATGTGGGTATCATGCCCATTCTGGATCAGAAGGCAACCATCAACATGGCGCTGTCCCGCAATGGCTGCGTGATGCCTCGTGAGCTGTGCGAGATCATCTCCAAGAACTGGATCTTCCCCGATCCCTTCTGTGCCGAGCCCTTCGACGCAGATGTCGCAGGCAAGAAGGCCGCTTTCCGCGAAGCCGGCATCGAGTACACCATCAAGCAGATCGACGAGTACCGTGCATGCGGCATCAACGGCATCCATCTGTACGCACTGAACAAGTTCGACGATGTTGCCTTGATCGCCAAGGAAGCAGGTCTGCTGGACCTCATTTGATTTTAACTGCCGTGGCTCCCGATCCGGGGGCCACGACCCCAATCGCAATCTAACCAAAGGAGTATTTTGTTATGGCAACACCCCATACCATTGCAGTGGCCGGTAAGGGCGGCGTGGGTAAAACCACCACCTGCGGCATGCTGATCGATTACCTGTGCAAGAAAAATCAGGGGCCTGTTCTGGTCGTTGATGCAGATGCCAACTCAAACCTCAACGAGGTTCTGGGCGTGGAAGTGGAAACCTCACTGGGGCAGATCCGTGAAGAGATGGCTCAGGCCGAGATGAAGGGAACCATTCCTGCCGGCATGACCAAGGCTGAGTATGCCGAGTTCAAGTTCAATTCTGCGCTGATCGAAGAGGACGATTTTGATATGCTGGTCATGGGCCGCACTCAGGGCAAAGGATGCTATTGCTATGTCAACGGCGTGCTGAAGGCTCAGGTCGACAAATATGCCAACAATTATTCCTACATCGTCATGGACAATGAAGCAGGTCTTGAGCATGTGGCCAGAGGTACTCTGCCCCATGTGGATACCATGCTGCTGATCTCGGACTGCTCCCGCAGAGGTGTCCAGGCGGTTGCCCGTGTGGCAGAAATGATCGGCGAGATGGAGCTGAAGCCCGGAAGAATGGGACTGATCATCAACCGTGCCCCCAATGGCATTCTGGATGACGGTGTCAAGGCAGAGATCGAGAAACACGGTCTGGAGCTGCTGGGTGTTCTGCCTCAGGACGATGCCGTTTACCGCTGCGACTGCAACGGTGAGCCCTCTGCAAAGCTGGATAGCTCCAATCCTGTCAAGGTCGCTCTTCGCAGCATCATGCAGGAGCTGGGTCTGTAATCACGGTCGGGGCTTGCGACCGTGGGGAGTGTCGTTCCGGATCTTTTCACCATGCAGAAGACCCGGAACGGCATTCCCGAAAAGAAAGCCGAAAAGAGTATGTTTATAAATTTTTAACCTAAATAAGGGGGATAATTACTATGTCTTTCGTTCCCAAGAAGCAGGCATACAATGCGCATATCAATGCGGTTACCCTGGGCACCGGTGACAAGGCTACTGTCATTGGCGGTCAGAATGTACTGCCCTTCTACACCTTCGATGCCCCCATCGAAAATGCACCCAAGATCGGTATCGAGATCTCTGATGCAGCTGGTGAGTGGACTGCTCCCGGTCTGAAGGAGTTCTACGCAGGCTGCACCACCATGGCCGACTTCGCCAAGAAGGCTGAGACCATGGAAGGCGCTGACTTCCTGTGCCTGCACTTCGAGTCTGCCGATCCCAACGGCGCAAACCGCTCTGTGGAGGACTGCGTTGCTGATGCAAAGGCTGTTGCCGACGCTGTTTCTCTGCCGATCGTTGTCATGGGCTGCAAGAACATGGAAAAGGACGGCGAGCTGTTCGGCAAGATCGCTGAGGCTCTGCAGGGCAAGAACATCCTTGTAATGTCTGCCAAGTCCGAAGACTACAAGACCGTCGGTGCCTCTGTCGCTCTGGCTTACGGCCAGAAGGTCGGCGCTGAGACCGCTGATGACATCAACCTGGCCAAGCAGCTGAACATCATGCTGAAGGGCCTGTCTATCAATCCTGAAAACATCATCATGAACATCGGTACTGCTGCTGTGGGCTATGGCTTTGAGTACGTCGCATCCACTCTGGATCGCGTCCGCGCTGCTGCACTGGCTCAGTCCGATGAGGATCTGCAGATGCCCATTATCGCTCCCGTTTCCACGGATACCTGGGGCGTTAAGGAATCTATTGCAACCGCTGAAGATGTTCCCGAGTGGGGCGATCAGGAAGAGCGTGCAATCGGTATGGAAGTTTCCACCGCTGCTGCAAACCTGACCGGCGGCGCTGACGCTGTCATCATGCGTCATCCTGCTGCTGTTGCCACCATCAAGAAGTTCATTTCTGAACTTGTTTAATCGGTAAGGAGGATACATATAATGGCTCTGAAAGGTCTTGACATTTTTAAGCTTTCTCCCAAGAAAAACTGTAAGGAATGTGGCAGCCCCACCTGTATGGCTTTCTGTATGAAGGTCGCTCAGGGTGCTGTTGAGCTGTCCAAATGCCCTTATTTCTCTGAAGATGCAATCGCAACCCTGTCCGAGGCTACTGCTCCTCTGATGAAGACCATCGAGATCGGCAACGGCCACAAGCTGGGCGGCGAAACCGTTCTGTTCCGCCACGAGAAGACTCTGGTGAACCAGAACCTGTTTGCTGTTTCCATCGACACTGAGATGGATGCTGCCACTGTCGATGCAAAGCTTGCCGACATGGCTAAGGTGGACTACGAGCGTATCGGCGAGCGTATGTATGTGGAAAGCATTCTGGTTTCCAACCGCGGCACCGATGCAGCTGCTTACACCGCACTGGTGGAAAAGGCTGCCGCTACCGGCCGTACCCTGATCCTGGAGTGCTGGGATGTGGAATG
>JARHYV010000298.1 GCA_029258495.1 Faecousia sp.
AAAAGCTGTAATCAGCGCTGTATGCACCAAATCCGACATTATAAGATAACACGCGAAGAAGTGTGCCGGGTTCCAGTGCATCGGCTTGTTGTTCTGCATTGGTAATTTCCAGTTCAATGCGGTCATCCAGACGATCATATGCAAGGAACGCATAGCCCACATAAGCACCCACGGCTATAACAACAGCCAATAGGACGGACAGGACGATTTTCAGAGCTTTTTTCATTTCGTTATCCTCCTCAATATGCATGATGTACCTGTACGATATATCAATACCTGCATCATACCAGTAAATCTATTTAGTGTCAATGAAACACACAACAGGAGAATGGAAAAGCACAATGGCTGCACTAAATCCGTTAAAAAAGACAAGGCCGATCGATACTAGCCACCATGGGAATCCAACCTTCCGAGGTGTCACGCATCATCAGCCTTGCTAAGGATAGAATATCACAGAAAGGATCAGATGTCAATCTGAAGTTCTCCGGGAGGATATCGGATTGCTATGGATCCTCCAAGCCAAGAAATGCGGATTTTCACCCGATGACCGACAAGTGTTAAGGTTGGCGCAGCCGTGCAGATGCAGGTAAAAACGAAAACCCGGAAGTTCGCTAAAACTTCCGGGTTTTATGTGGCGGAGTGAGAGGGATTTGAACCCTCGCGCGGCTTTTGACCGCCTACTCCCTTAGCAGGGGAGCCCCTTCGGCCTCTTGGGTATCACTCCATGTACGAGGTCGACTTGAACCGTACTGCTACATTCTAGCATGCAATGCATATTTTGTCAAGAGAAAAAATACATATATCCACAAATAATGCAAATGATCTGCAAGCCGAGGATCAGGGGCATGCCGATGGTGAATTTCAGGTGTCTGGTTTTGTGGCGAACCAGATACATTCCAACCAGACTGCCGATGCTCCCGCCCAGAAGGGCAAAGGAAAACAGGCAGGCCTCTGAGATCCGCCATAAATTTCGCCGGGCTTTATACTTGTCCACTAGCATAAGTGCAAAGGACGCTGCATTGATTAGGAGAAGATAGAGGAAAAAATATTGCATCATAAATCCTTTCGGGAGGGAATTGAAATGAAAAAACTGTTATTTGTCCTTGTATCCGTACTGATACTATCCGGCTGCGGCACTCAGGAAAAAGAAGTGTTTGAAACCATCGGAAATGTGAGCGTTCAGGAGCAGGATCTTCCTGCCGCCGGGGTCATCGACATCTATCTGCCTGAGCAGGCGGCGGCACAGACGATGGCTGAAGATGGGGTGCAGGTGTACAGTTGGGATGGGTATGAAGTGCGCATGGAAACCCGCTCTGCAGGGGACATCATAAAAACCATGCAGGAAATCACGGGAATGAATACAGAGGAACTGACGGTCATGAAACAGAAAAAAGGCGATATCACGCTGTATCAGACTGTTTGGAGCACAACCGGAGAAGATGGGATCCTGTGCGGCAGAGCGATGGTCGCAGATGATGGGAATTATCACTACTGTGTGAGCCTGCTGAATCCGGAAACGGTGAATTCAGAGAATTTGTATGCCAAAATGGTAGCAAGCTTTCAAATCAGTCCTGCGGATATTGAGAAATGATCTGCTGACAGAGCGCCCTGCATTCGTCGATGACGCTTTTGGGATGGATGATCTGGGCTTTTTCGCCGAATCCGATCACCCAGCTTAAAAACAGAGGCGAAACCGCAATATGGACAGTGAAGGTGAAGTGATCCTCGCCGTCGGGGATCATCATAGTATCTTTTCCGAAACGGTCGATCACAACATTTGCAAGGCTCCTGTGAAAACGGAGCTTAACAGAAGTTGGTTGTCCGGAATACATCTGAAAGAGCTGATTGGCATGGGTGATCAATTCCGATCCCGTTAATTCCGGGCAGGGAATTCTTGGCATGTCGGTCAGCTCTATTTGCGTCATTCTGTCCAGACGGTAGTGGGTGATCCCGTATCTTGGGGAGTGGGAGAGCAGATAGTAATTTTCGTTGTCCTGACACAGCCCATAGGGACTTGCAATGTATTCCTTATCCCGGTAGTGGCGCTGACCGTCAATTCCCCAATCAAAATAACGGAACCGGATTTGGGCATTTTTCGAGATCGCATCCTGAATCCGGTCTACATTATAGTAGATGGTTTCGTTCATGCTTTTTACGCGGCGATCGATCACGACATCCCGGTGCATCAGGTTTGCATCATAGCGATTGCACTGCTGACACAGTTTTTCGATCAGCTCCCGTGATTTCTTTTCGGTCAGGAAACGACTGGATTGTACCGCATCGATCAGAAGTTTCAGCTCGGGAAGTTCGAAATTACGGGAGGCTATATAGTAACCACCCTTTTTCCCTCGCAGGTTTACAATGTCCACGCCGAAATCCATGAGTGCAGCGATATCGGAGTAGATCGTTTTTCGTTCACAGCGGATCCCGTGGGCATCGAGCATGTTGATCAGCGTCTGTGCGTTGACAGGATGCTCGGCATCGGAATTCTGTTCCAAGTAATCCCGGATATAGAGAAGAGATAGCTTTTGATGATCTGATTTCGACATAACAACTCACCTCAAATGGAGTATAACACATATGGGATGGCTTTTGTAGTATTGTTTGATTTTTTGACATAAAAATGCTATGATATGCAAAATGGAGGTATATTGCATATGTTACATATTGGATGTCACCTATCTTCCAGCAAAGGAAATGTGGAGATGGTGAAAACGGCACAGAAAATCGGTGCCAATACATTTGCGTTTTTTACAAGAAATCCCAGAGGCTCCAAGGCAAAGCCCATGGACGAGCATGACTGTGAAACGGCGATGCAGATGCTGAAGGATCTGCAGTTCGGCACGCTTGTGGCCCATGGCAGCTATACCATGAACCTCTGCACGGCAGACCCCGAGGCGCGCCGGTTTGCTGCAGATGTCCTGAAAGAGGATCTGGAGCGCATGGCAGCCCTGCCCGGGCAGTATTATAACTTTCATCCCGGCTCCCATGTGGGTCAGGGCGTAGAAACGGGTATCGATCAGATCGCATCGGCGTTAAGAGCTGCACTGGAGCCGGGGTACCCTGTCACGGTCCTTTTGGAGGCCATGGCAGGCAAGGGCAGTGAGGTCGGCGGACGATTTGAGGAGCTGAAGCAGATCATTGATGCGGTTGGGTCGGATCAGGTGGGGGTATGCTTGGATACCTGTCACATCTGGGACGGCGTATACGATATCGTTCACGATCTGGATGGGGTTCTGGCGGAGTTTGATCGGGTCGTTGGACTGGATCGGCTGAAGGCTATGCATTTGAATGATTCTAAAAATCCCATGTGCGCCCATAAGGACCGCCACGAATGCATCGGTCAGGGGTATCTGGGAGCGGAGACTTTTGCAGCGGTGGTCAACCATCCGCTGCTGAAGGGCAAGCCGATGATTTTGGAGACACCCAATGAGTTGCCCGGCTATGCAGCCGAGATCGCCATGCTCAGGGGTATGGAGCGGCCGTGACAGATCAGACAATACGATAAAGATGATACTTTTCAGGAGGTGTGCAAATGATGATGCTGACCGGACTGCCGGTTGATTTGGCAAATG
>JARHYV010000081.1 GCA_029258495.1 Faecousia sp.
GGTATCAGAACTGGAACTGCAGCTGGAGCCGCTGCGTGTGCAGTCGGAGAAGGCCAGAAAATTTCTGGAGCTGAAGGACGAACTGCAGGGGATCGAGGTTGCTGTCTGGCTGGACACACTGGATCGGCTGTCTGCTGCCGCGAAAAAGGCGGAGGAAGATTATGCAAGTGCATCCTTTGTCTTGCAGCAGGCACATGACGATCTGGAGTCACTTTACCGACAGGCAGAGGAATTCGGCGAAACACTTCGTCAAAAGGATGCGGATCTGGAGAATGTCCGCATCCGGGCGAGTATGTTGGAAGGCTCCCATCAGCAGATGGAAGGACAGATGGCAGTACTCAAGGGCAATGTGGACAACAACAATGCCAATATTGCCAGAATAGAGGAGGAGCTTGCCGGTCAGGACAGCCGCAGCGGCGGCATCCAGAACCAGATCGAGCAGGCGAATGAACGGATCACCCAGATCGATGAGGCGCTGAAAAATCATCGGATCGAGTTGGATGAACTGAACCGAGAACTGGCAGCCATGACTGCAAATGCGCAGGGCAGAACCAAGCAGTTTTTGGAGCTGCGGGGTAAGCAGACAACCCTAACGGCGGAGATCGCCGGACGGGAAGCGGATGTCCATGCGCTGGAAGAAAGTATGCGCACATCTGATGAGCGCAGGGAGCAGCTCCGTGACGATCTTCACGCCGGAAACGGCCGCCGAGAAGAGGCACAGAAAGCACTGGATGCATGCACGGCTGCGCTGAAAGCGGCGCAGGAGGAAGCCACTGCTGCTCAGAATACCATTGCCGGCTTTGTACTTCGGCAGAATACCCGATTGCAGCATCGGGATGAGCTGTTCAACGAAGTGCGGACGATGACGGCACAGCTGGACTCAATTCAGGCAAAGCTGAAGGTGTTCCGGGCTATGGAACGGGATTTTGAAAACTATCAGAAATCTGTCCGTCTTGTCATGCAGGAGGCTCAGCGTGGGAACCTGCGGAATATACACGGGCCTGTATCCCGTCTGATCCGCACGGAGGATGACTATACAGTCGCCATTGAGATCGCCTTGGGCGGTGCGATGCAGCAGATCGTTGTGGAAACAGAGGCAGACGGCAAGTCGGCAATCAATTATCTGAAACGCAGCGGCAGCGGCCGTGCCACATTCCTGCCGCTGAGCAATATTCAGGGGCGAACCCTTCAGGAATCCGGCCTGGAACGGTGCCGCGGATTTGTCGGCATTGCATCGGATCTGGTGACCAGTGAACCCCGTTACCGTTCGATCGTAGAGAACCTTTTGGGCAGGACGGTGATCGCCGATAATATTGACGCGGCGATTGCAATGGCAAAACAGTATCGCAACCGGTTCAAGATCGTCACCTTGGACGGTCAGGTCATGAACCCGGGCGGCTCTATGACCGGCGGCAGCGTGAATAAGGAATCCGGCATCCTGTCCAGAGCCAA
This sequence comes from Faecousia sp., assembly GCA_029258495.1. Taxonomy (GTDB): domain Bacteria; phylum Bacillota; class Clostridia; order Oscillospirales; family Oscillospiraceae; genus Faecousia. The sequence goes on from JARHYV010000081.1 coordinate 1,453, forward strand.
TGAGCTTGAAAAACTGACGGCGCAGGAGCAGAAACTGACCGAACGGAAAAATAAACGGGAGGCAGAGCTGCGAGAGGCACAGCGCGGAGCAGACGAAGTGGAGTTCCAGCTGACGACGGCGAGGGATCAGCTGCGTGAGGCAGAAGATCAGGTGCTGCGGCTGCAGGGACAGGAGAAACAGTATGAGATCCTGCTGCATGCTGTGGAAGATGCAGACAGCTCGGCACAGCGGGAATTGGACGCCATCCAAGCAAGATATACATCAGACCAGCAGCGTCTGGCTGCACAGCAGGCGAAGATTCAGGTCTATACCCAGCAGCTTGCCCAGACTTCCCAGACTCTGGCAGAACTGGAAGGTCAGGAAACAGAGACCATTCAGGCGACCAATACGCTGACGGAGCGCATGACCCATGTAAAGACGGAGTCTGCCGCAATGGAGGCTGAGCGCAGCACGGCGCTTGCACATATTGAGGATCTGAAACAGCTGCAAATTGCACTGGAAGGCGATCGGCAGCAAAAGCTTTCTGTGGTGGATGCAATGAATGCAGACACCTCCAGACTGATGCAGGAAATTGAGGCGCTGAAGCTGCGGCAGGATGCAAACCGTGTGGAGATCGAGCAGTCTCAGGCGAACCTGAAGCAGGTCATGGCATCCAGAATGGAAACCGAGGCTGCCAAAACAAAGGCAGAGCGGATGTCTCAGGAAAAGAACAAGGATATCATCAATATGGAGCGAGCCTGTTCTTTGCTGGAGCAGAAGAAAACCACAACGGCTATGGAAGAACGGCAGATCATCGATAAGCTGTGGGACAATTACGAGCTGACTCCGGGCACAGCACCGGAAAAGCGCGGAGAAATCGAGTCCATTGCTGCCGGCAACCGACGGATTGCGGAGCTGAAACGAAAAATTTCCGGTCTGGGCACACCAAATCTGGGTGCGATCGAGGAATTTGCCCGCGTCAATGAGCGTTACAGCTATTTGGCAACGCAGCGAGATGATGTCTTGACCTCGAAACGGGAACTGGAAACCATCATCAAGGACATCACACAGGAGATGACGGTGATCTTTGTGGAGGAATTCCGGAAGATCGATACCTACTTCGGGCAGACATTTGAAGAAATGTTCGGCGGCGGCAAGGGACAGCTGCTGTTGGAGGATCCGGAGAATCCGCTGACCTGCGGAATCGAGATCCGCGTGCAGCCTCCCGGAAAGCAGGTCAAGACCATTACGCTGCTTTCCGGCGGCGAGAAGGCGTTCGTCGCTATCGCACTGTATTTTGCAATTTTGAAGGTTCGTCCTACGCCCTTCTGTCTGCTTGACGAGATCGATGCGGCATTGGACGACCGTAATGTAGAACGATTTGCCACATACCTGCACAATCTGAGCCAGAAAACCCAGTTCATCGTGATCACCCACAGACGAGGCACCATGGAATCGTCGGATGTTCTGTACGGTGTCACCATGCAGGAACAGGGTGTTTCCAAGCTGCTGCGGCTGGATCTGAATCAGATGGAAGCGTATTTGGGAATTACGGAATGATAGGAGAATCGTTATGGGCTTTTTTGATAAAATAAAAGAGGGCCTTTCCAAAACAAGAAAGGCAATGTCTGACACTCTGGACAGTGTTTTTTCCGGATTTACAGAGATTGATGATGATTTTTATGATGAACTGGAGGAGTGTCTGATCCTTGCAGATCTGGGGGTGGAAACTGCCACCAAGGCAACAGAGGAGCTCCGCCGGTCTGTCCGTAAGAACCATCTGAAAACCACGAACGAGGCAAGAGAGGCTCTGAAGGAGATCCTTGTGGAGATGCTCAGCGTCGGGGACAGTACACTGAACCTGAGCACAAAGCCGGCGGTGGTTCTGGTGATCGGTGTCAATGGTGTGGGAAAGACCACCACCATCGGCAAGATCGCAACACAGCTGACGAAGGAGGGCAAAAATGTCCTGCTGGTCGCAGGCGATACCTTCCGGGCAGCGGCTGCAGATCAGTTGGAGATCTGGGCAGAGCGGGCGCATTGCGGTATCGTCCGGCAGAATGAGGGCGCAGATCCTGCATCGGTGGTATTTGACGGTATCCATGCGGCAAAGGCAAGAAATGTGGATGTCATCATCTGTGATACGGCAGGACGGCTCCACAACAAGGCAAATCTGATGAATGAGCTGAACAAGATCAGCCGGATCATCGACCGAGAGCTGCCGGATGCCAGCAAGGAGGTTCTTCTGGTTCTAGACGGCACCACGGGACAGAACGGTTTGATCCAGGCAAAGCAGTTCAAGGAAATTGCCGGCGTCACAGCCATCGCCCTGACAAAACTGGACGGAACTGCCAAGGGCGGCATCGTGATCGCGGTTGCGGATGCGCTGCAGATCCCGGTGAAGTATATCGGTGTGGGCGAACAGGCGGATGACCTGATGGTCTTTGAACCGAAACCGTTTGTAGATGCATTGCTGCAGGAGGCTGACTAAATGAAGGTTGTATTGGCAAGTAAAAATCAGCATAAGCTGGTGGAAATCAGCGCAATTCTGGAAAAATTGGGGATCGAACTGGTTCTGCAATCGGAGCTTGGCATCGATGTGGATGTGGAAGAAACCGGCAGCACCTTTGAAGAGAATTCCTTCCTGAAGGCAGATGCAGTGATGCGCGCCAGCGGAATGCCTGCACTGGCAGATGATTCGGGAATTGCCGTGGATGCACTGGACGGCGCTCCCGGCATCTATTCTGCACGCTACGGATTTGACGAGAGTTTGGATGATCACGGCAGAATGATGCTGCTGCTGAAAAATATGGAGCATGTGCCGGATGAACAGCGGCAGGCGAAGTTCGTCTGTGTCATCACTCTGGTGATGCCGGACGGACGGCAGGTTCAGGCACGCGGTGAGGCGCATGGAATGCTCCTGCGCGAGCCTGTTGGGGAAAACGGATTTGGTTATGACCCCATTTTCTACTATCCGCCGAAGAAATGCGGATTTGCACAGCTGTCCCCGGAAGAGAAAAACCAAGTATCTCACCGGGCGAAGGCACTGGATTTGTTATATCGGAAATTGGAGGATTTTGATTATGCTGACAAGTAAAGAGCGTGCAGCCCTGCGTGCGCAGGCAAACGCATTGGATACAACACTGATCGTTGGTAAGGGAGGCATCAGCGACACCCTGATCGCAGATGTGGAGATCCAGCTGGAAAATCGTGAACTGGTCAAGGGAAAGGTTCTGGAAACAGCCATGCTCTCTCCCAGAGAGGCAAGCGACGCCATCTGTGAGGCCACCGGAGCAGACGGAGTCAGCGTGGTTGGCAGCAAGTTTGTCGTCTATCGTCTGAGCCAGAAACTGCAGGCTCAGCGCAATCAGGTGGGCAGAGCCAAGAACAAGAGCGTTTCCGTTGCCAACTCAAACCCTGTACGCAAGGGCGCAAAGGCTCGCCGCATGAGCGCGAAGGCAGAGCGCGAGCGCAGAAATGAATACTTCCGCCAGCAGGCCATCGACCGGGCGATTGAACGGGAAAAGGAAAAAGCACTGCGCAACAACGACTAAACTGCACCTAAGGGGGAAAGGCTATGGATCGTATCGGTATTTATGGCGGTACTTACAATCCGCCTCATATTGGTCACATGCGTGCCGCTGCACACGCCATTGAAACACTGGGTCTGGATCGTCTGTTTTTGATCCCGAACAACATTGCTCCCCACAAGCAGACGACCTGTGAGTCGGCAACTGCTGAGCAGAGAATGGAAATGCTGAAAATGTCTGCCAGAGGACTGGAAAAAACAGAAATTCTGGATTTGGAGCTGAAACGGGAAGGCAAGAGCTACACTTCGGACACCATTGCGGATATCCGAAAGGCATATCCCGATGCGCAGCTGTTCCTGCTGATGGGCACGGATATGTTCCTGAGCTTTTTGCAGTGGCACGAATACGAAAAAATCTGGTCGGATGTGACTCTGGCGGTTTTTTACAGAGGACAGGCGAAAGAACAGGAGTCCATAGCCAAACAAAAAGCACTGCTTGAGTCCATGGGGGCGAAAGTAGAACTGATCTGTAATCCCGTTACTGCAATTTCCTCTACGGATCTGCGGCGGATGCTGGTGTTTGATTGTGCCGAGCCGTTTCTGTGCCCCGGTGTGGGCGATTACATTCGGGAGCATGGCTTGTATCATACCGGCGATCGGTACAAGAACCTCCCTATGGAGGAATTGGAGCAGGTCGTTGTTTCACTGCTCAATCCCAACCGCGTGGCCCATGTTCTGGGATGCCGGGATGCGGCGGTGGCACTGGCACGGCGATACGGCGAAGATGAGGTCAATGCCGCCCGTGCAGGTCTTCTGCACGATATAACCAAGGCACTGGACGGCCCTCTTCAATTGACTTTGTGCAGTGAATATGGTATATTGCTAAGTAAATTTTCTCAAGAAAATCCCAAAACCCTCCATGCTTTGACAGGAAGTCTGGTTGCAGATCAGATTTTTGGGGAAAATGAGGCAGTTGTCAGTGCAATCCGCTATCATACTACGGGAAAACCGGGCATGACCAGATTGGAAAAGATCGTATATATTGCCGACTATATGGAGGTCAATCGGAATTTTCCCGGGGTAGAGGGGCTGCGTGCGGCAGCTCAGAGAAGTCTGGATGAGGCACTGCTCATGGGGCTTGAAATGACACTGGATCAACTGATGACCCAGAAACGGCAGATCTCTCAAAGCTCCATTGATGCGGTGAGATATCTGCGTCAGCAGGGAGTCACCCTGCAAGAAGATATTATCAAATAGCCGTTGCGGCTGTGAAAGGAAGATTTTATGTTAACTGCAAAAGAAGTTGCTTATGAAGTGACCAAGGCTCTGGACAGCAAGAAGGGTATGGACATCAAGCTGTTGAAGATCGACAAAGTCAGCAGCCTTGCAGATTACTTTTTGATTTGCACCGGTACCTCAAGCACCCATGTCAAGACTCTGTGTGACTATGCTGAATACACTCTGGAGCAGCTGGGCGAGCCGATGCTCGGTCGGGAAGGTCATCGCGGCAATACTTGGGAACTGTTGGATTTCGGCTCGATCGTTGTCCATGTGTTCACTGAGGAGGCAAGAGAATTTTATGGTCTGGAGCGTCTGTGGGCAGATGCTGAGTTTGTGAACCTTGATGAGGTCATCACCCAGAATTAATTGATCCAATTCCAGAGAGGTGTATTATTATGAATTATGATTTTTCCGCCATTGAAGAAAAATGGCAGGGAGTTTGGGATGAAAAGAAGCTGTATGCTGCAAGCAACGGCAGCGACAAGCCCAAATTCTATGGCTTGGTAGAATTCCCGTACCCCAGTGGAGCAGGTCTGCATGTGGGACATCCCCGTCCTTATACGGCGATGGATATCATCGCCCGGAAGAAGCGTATGGATGGCATGAATGTGCTGTTCCCCATGGGCTTTGATGCGTTTGGTCTGCCTTCTGAGAATTATGCGATCAAGAATCATGTTCATCCCCGGATCGTTACAGAGAACAATATCAAAAATTTCCGCCGACAGCTGAAGGCACTGGGCTACAGCTTGGACTGGGATCGGGAGATCAACACCACTGACCCCAAATACTTTAAGTGGACACAGTGGATCTTCCTGCAGCTGTACAAAAACGGTCTTGCTTACAAGGCTAAGATGCC
>JARHYV010000229.1 GCA_029258495.1 Faecousia sp.
CACAGTGCCGATTGGCACATGGATGCGCCTCTGGGCGGTTTCACCCATGTGCAGAGGGAATATCTGCGCAGGAAGATGCTGCGCCTTCCGGATATGATCGCCGATGTTGCCATCCGAGAGGGCTGTCAGGTGTGCCTTTTGTCCGGCGATCTGTTTGACGGTGCCTATACCAGAGAAAGTGTTGATGCCGTCTACCGCGCTCTGGAGCGGATGCAGATCCCCGTATTTATTGCCCCCGGCAATCACGATTTCATCAGCGATGCCAGTCCGTGGGTACGGGAGAAGTGGCCTGCCAATGTACATATCTTCAGCAGGCAGGCGATCACCTCTCAGGTGGTAGAGGAGCTGGACTGCCGGATCTACGGTGCCGGCTTTCAATCCATGGAGTGCCCCGGACTGCTTGCAGATTTTCAGGCAGGCGGTCATGAAAAATATGCCCTGCTGGTGCTCCATGCCGATCCCACAAGTCCCGTTTCCCCGTACTGCCCCGTGACCACCGCCCAGATCCGGGATGCCGGACTCGACTATGCGGCTCTGGGGCATATCCATGCCGCCGGACGGTTCGGTGCCGGAGCCGGAATGTGCGCATGGCCCGGCTGTCCCATGGGACACGGCTATGACGAAACCGGCATCAAGGGTGTTCTGGTAGTAGAACTGGAGGAAAGCGCCCATATCCGTTTTATTCCCTTGGAGGTTCCGCGGTTTTACGACGAAAGCATCCCTGCCGGAGATGATCCCGTGGGCGCAGTGGAGTCCCTCCTGCCTCCGGGCGGCAGCGAAGATTTCTTCCGCATCCGTCTGACCGGAGAAGTCCGTGACAACGCTCCCGAACGGCTGAACGGCAGGTTCAGCGAATACCCAAATCTGCTGCTGCTGGATGAAACCATCCCCGCAGGAGATATCTGGGAAACCGCAGGGCAGGACTCTCTGGAGGGGCTGTACTTTCAGATCCTGCACAATGCCATGCAGGGGCAGGATGCCCGATCCGTGGAGGCTCTGGAGCTTGCGGCGCGGATCTCCCGGCAGATCCTGCAGGGACGGGAGGTGGAGCTGCCATGAGGATCTACTCCATGACTGCCACCTTCGGCAAGCTCGACGGGGTCACACTGGAGCTGAAGGACGGGCTGAACATCATCACCGCACCCAACGAATGGGGAAAAAGCACATGGTGCGCCTTCCTTGCCGCCATGTTTTACGGCATAGACACCCGGGAACGCTCCACCAAGGATCAGCTTGCGGACAAGGAGCGCTATCAGCCATGGTCCGGCAAACCCATGGCCGGACGGATCCGTCTGGACTGGAACGGCAGGGACATCACCATCGAGCGGCGCACCAAGGGGCGCATCCCATTGGGTGAATTCCTTGCATACGAAACCCATTCCGGACTGCCTGTCACCCAGCTCACTGCCGATAATTGCGGACAGATGATCCTCGGTGTGGAGCGCAGCGTCTTTACACGAACGGGCTTTATCCGCTTTTCCGACCTTCCCGTACAGCAGGACGAAGCCCTTCGCCGCCGGCTGAATGCCCTTGTCACCACGGGGGACGAAACCGGCAGCGCAGACCTGCTTGCAGGAAAGCTCCGGGAATACAAAAATCGCTGCCGCTACAACCGAACCGGACTGATCCCCGAGGTTCAGGCGCAAATTCATCAGCTGCAGCAGCAAAAGCAGGAGCAAGCCACCCTCTCCAAGCAGGCGGTTCAGCTGCAGGATCAGATCCGCAAATCAGAAGGCTATCTTCGGCAGCTGCAACTGCATCAGGACACACTGGCATACCGCCAATCTGCCGATGCCGCCGAGCAGCTTCGGCAAGCCGCCCAGCTGGCAAAGGATGCGCAGGCTGAACTGGATAAACTGGAGGATCAATGCAGACATCTTCCCTCCCGGGGTGAGCTGCGGGGCAAGCTTGCTCAGGCACAGGCACTGCTCGGTCAGATCGACGCTGCCCCAAGCAAGCCCCCAAGATCCCTGCTGCCCTGTGTGCTCCTGTGGATCGTCACCTGTGTGAGTATCCTTGCCGCCGTACCGCTGTTTTTACAGGGACGCACCGCCGAAGGCGCAGTCTGCGGCGCACTGGGTCTGGTGCTTGCGATCATCAGCAGCATTGTCACCGATCGCCGGCGCCGCTATGAATTGGACCGCCGTATTGCGCAAAAGCAGCTGAACGACCGCGAGGACGAATTGGCGCATCAGGTGAACCACTGGAATGAGCAGTTAGCCATGCTCGACCAGATGGAGCAGATGCGTCGGGACACCATGCAGGCCAAGATCCAGCTGCAATCCCTTCTCGCCATCGCCAAGAAGACCGACAAGCCTCAGCAGGAGGATGTCCTCACCATCCCTCAGGAGCAGACCGCTCAGGAGCTGCTGCAAACCCAAGCACTTCTGGAGCGGTGCCGGATCCAGTTGGGGCAGTGTCAGGGCAAAATGGAGCTGCTGCCGGAGGTTTCCATGCTGGAAACTCAGATCGGGTTTGCACAGCGCAGGCTTGCAGAACTGGAAAAGACTTATCTCGCCCTTGACTATGCGCAGAAGGCTTTGGAGGCCGCTATGCAGGAATTGCAGCGGCGATTTGCTCCTAGGATCACCCGCCGTGCAGGGCAGTTTCTCAGCCGCCTGACCCAAGGGCGGTACGACCGCATCTCCATCGGTGAGGATCTGACGGTTCAGGCGGCTCAGGGGGATGAGGTCACGCTGCGCACCGCGCAATGGCGCAGTGACGGCACCTCCGACCAGATGTACCTTGCACTCCGGCTCGCCGTGTGGGAAGTCCTTGCGCCGGATGCTCCGTTGGTTTTGGACGATGCATTCGTTCGGTTTGATGATGTGCGCCTGAGCTGTGCCCTCGGGCTGCTGAAGGAGCTGTCCAAGCACCGCCAGATCCTGCTTTTATCCTGTCAGGATCGGGAAAAGGAACTGGTCTGATCCGCCTTGCCCATAAGCTGAAAAACCGGAATGTATCACATGTGATACATTCCGGTTTCTTTGTCAGGCATTGCCTGCCATTTTCACAGGCTTTAATCCAAAATCAGCGATTTCTTTTTCCCCTTGTTGTTAACGGGATATGCTCTGATCCTGATGACAAAATCCAGATTTACTACTTCGGAGCCGCCCTTGCCTTCCACAAGCAGTCCGCTCTCCGTTACATCCTTTACAGTGCCAACGATCTGATGATTGCCCATGGCATAGATGATGCACTCTTTTCCGATAAAGCTCTTTGCCAGTTCCTTCATATGCTTTTGTACTCCTTTTTTCCTGTGTTTGGCTGAAAATACAGCCTGTTCCTGCTGTTTTTTCATGATGATCCCAATAAGGATCACCACCGCCATGATCCATAACCATGTACTCATATAAGTATCCTTTCCTGGGTGTGCTCAAGGCTGTCTGATGCATTTGCGGAGCATCCTGCGATAGATCGGATCCCCCTCCTCAGGCTCGGTGATCGGCTGCAGCAGACCATCCTGAATCAATGTTTCGATCCGCTCTGCGATCCATGCGTCCCCGATCCCCAGCTGATATCTGCCCAGTACATGCCCCACCAGTCCTGCCTCCGGAAATTCCTCCGGCTGTGCGTCCAGTTCTCTCAGGATGAAGGGATCATACAGGGTTTCCGGCATGCTCACGAGCCTTCCGTTCAAGACTGCCCGAAGGGGTGCATTTTCCCGTTTCAGCCGAACCCACTGATCCGCAAGGGCACGCATATAATTCGCAGGCAGCTTGATCCCCTGCTGTGCCAGTTCCCCCCATTCACTGGGCTCCAGTTCTCCGCAGCAGGTATTCATGACCACCGTGCCGTCGCACTGCTCCTGAAAATCCGGGAGTTTCACCATGGTCACATCCAGATTTTCAAAGCCGATGGTGCTCAGCTGCTCCATCAGCCAGTATGTTCCGCTGACTTCACAGGCATTACTGCCACACCACACACGGATCGGCTCTCCTGCCGATGCCCGCCGCAGCAGAGTCTGCAGGTTCCTGCGGGAGTCCTTCAGCTGTTTTTCCACTTCACCATCGGCAATCGCCGACGGGTATGTGCTCATGTACCGGCGCAGGGTTTCCTCACGCTGTCTGCCGATGCAGTCTTCGTCGATGGCTCCCTCATTCAGCTGCAGGGAAAATGTCAGAACATCCTCCGGATCCCCTGCAAGCAGAATGGCTTTTTCCCATTTCTGCCGTTCCCGTTCCTCAAATTTCCGCTGCATGTCCCGAGCTTCCCGTTCCGGCGGCCCACCTGCATCATCACCAAGGCATGCAACCGAAACAGGCCCGCTGCTGTAGGTTCTCGTCCCCATCGCAACACGCAGGCTCCCTGCTGCACATGTATCAAAAACGACCTCGATCATCCCAGATCCTCCTCAACATGCATGATATATTCACCGCAGCTTTACATGTGTTCACACTGCGCATACATCTCGATTATTATATAATACCTGCTTATTTTTTTCAACACTGATTTCCCGGATACCCCCAAACACATCCGCTGATACTCCCCTAAAATACCCATTATTCAAGGATCCGACCCCAAATGCTATCCCCCTAGGGTGCATCCTATTGACAAATGCAAAATATGGGAGTATATTGACCATGAAATGAATATGCATTTGAGTGCCGTTCGTGTTGTTTGCGACACGGACGGAGAATAGGGAATCCGGTTAAAGTCCGGAACGGTACCGCCACTGTAAGCGTGGAGGCTGCACACAAAGACGAAAGTCAGTCATTGGAGATCCTTCTCCGAGAAGACCGTGTGTCCGCTGTCGATCCGCAAGTCAGGAGAACTGCTTAGATGTAAGAACCAACTATCCTTCGAGTACAGGATGGGTGGATTTTTATACCCATTTTCATATTTCTCCTGATACCGTGTGCCGATCCGGCATGGGGATCCTCCCACTCAATGGCATGGCTCTGTTTTTTTGATCCTCTGTGTGCGCGGCACACTCCGGGTCTTAAAATACACAATTCATGTTGGAGGAATGTTATCATGAAACACATTCACAAAATCGCTTCCGTACTTCTCGCCGGATGCATGCTATTTGGCATGGCAGCCTGCGGCAGCGAACCTGCCCCTTCCGAAACCTCTGCACCTTCCGAAACTTCCGCACCTGCAACCACTGCTGCATCTGCCGCAGCAACGGAAACCTCTGCAGCCAAGACCAATGCTGCAAAGCCCGTCCTGCTGGTGGTCAGCTTTGGCACCAGCTACAACGACAGCCGTGATATCACCATCGGCGCCGTGGAAAACGCACTGCAGAAGGCTTATCCCGAATATGAAGTCCGCCGTGCCTTCACCAGCCAGATCATCATCGATGTTCTGAAGGAGCGCGAAGGTCTGCAGATCGACAATGTCACTCAGGCAATGGAGCGTCTGGTTGCCGACGGTGTCAAGGAAGTCGTTGTTCAGCCCACACATGTCATGCCCGGTTTTGAATACGATGACATGGTCAAAGAGGTCTCCGCCTTTACCGGCAAGTTTGACAGTCTGAAGATCGGCAACCCCCTGCTGACAGACGATGCAGACTATGACAAGCTGATTTCTGTCCTTGTGGATGAAACCGCCAAGTACAATACCGACGACACCGCCATCGTATTCATGGGTCACGGTACCGAGCACAAATCCAACGCTACATACGCAAAGCTGCAGGAGAAGATCACCGCTGCCGGACACGATAACTACTTCATCGGCACGGTTGAGGCAACTCCCTCTCTGGAAGATGTCATCGCACTGGTTAAGGAGTCCGGCGCCAAGAAGGTCGTCCTGCATCCGCTGATGATCGTTGCCGGTGACCACGCAAACAACGACATGGCAGGCGATGAAGAAGGCTCTTGGAAGACCGAGTTTGAGAAAGCCGGCTTTGAGGTCGAGTGCGTCCTGAACGGGCTGGGTCAGTACTCCGGCGTTCAGCAGATGATCGTTGACCACGCTGCTGCCACCATGGCGAAATAAATATCCAATCACCTGACCAACTCTTCAGCGCATACCCGTCCGTATGCGCTGAAGTTGTATCCATACGAAACGGAGGATCAATATGAAAAAGCTAATGGTATCCCTATTGGCAGCCCTGATGCTTACCGGCTGTGCCGCTCAGCAGGCTGCCCCCACATCCACTCCCACCACGGCTCCCACAACAGCTCCCACCGCGGAGACCACCGCAGCGCCTGAGCAAACCGTCCCCGAAACCACCGCTCCTGTCGCTCCTGCCACTCCCATCTCCGCCGATCAGCTTGCCGACGGCTCCTACGAGATCACCGTGGAGTCCAGTTCGTCCATGTTCAACATCGTGAAATGCGTTCTGGTGGTGGAGGACGGCAGCATGCACGCCACCATGACCATGAGCGGCAAGGGCTACGGCAAGCTCTTTATGGGCACCGGAGAAGAGGCACTAGCCGCATCCGAAGATGACTATATCCCCGTTGCCGAGGATGAAGACGGCATGAAACAGTTCACCGTTCCCGTGGAGGCTCTGGACATGCCCATCGACTGTGCCGCCTGGAGCATCAAAAAGGAGACCTGGTATGACCGCACATTGGTGTTCCAGTCCGCTCAGCTGCCTGATGATGCACGGAAAGCAGGCTGATCCCATGAAGAGAACCTGTGCCATTATTCTTGTCCTTGTGCTTGTACTGATGGGTGGCTGCGGCAAAAAGGCTCCTGCCGACGGCATTTACGCTGTGGATGTGACCCTCACCGGAGGCAGCGGACGCGCCGGCATCGACTCCGCTCAGGTATCCATTCAGGGTTCCGATGTGACTGCAACCATCGTCTGGAGCAGTCCCTACTATGAATATATGATCGTTGACGGCATCCGCTATGAGCCTGTGCAGACCTCCGGAAATGCCACCTTTACCTTCCCCGTGGTGATGGATGAAGAAATGAAGGTCAGTGCCTGCACCGTCGCCATGAGTCAGCCTCATCTGATCGACTACACGCTCTTTTTTGACAGCGGCAGCCTGAAGGGTGAATGATATGAAAAAGATGATCTGCATTCTCCTGTGTCTGTGCCTGCTGCTTTCGTGTTTCTCCGGATGCAGCCGCCCTGTGACCACAGAGGGCTTGGGCAACGGATGGGAGCCTACCCACAGCATGCAGCTGCAATATGCCAACCAGTTTTCCGTGGACTATTACGACGGCGGCTACAAGCTTGTTTCCATTGCCGACGGCAGCCGTTTTCTGGTCATCCCGGAAAACGGCAAAAAGCCGGAGGGGATCTCTGCGGATATCGTCCCCCTGTATCAGCCTCTGGATCGGATCTATCTGGCAGCTACATCCGCCATGTGCCTGTTCGATGCAATGCAGCGACTGGATGCGATCCGTCTTTCCGGCACACGGGAGGACGGATGGTACATCGAAAACGCCGTAAACGCCATGAAAAACGGCGATATCCTCTATGCCGGGAAATACAGCGAGCCGGATTATGAGCTGATCCTGTCCAATGACTGCGACCTTGCCATCGAGTCCACCATGATCGGTCACGCCTCGGATGTAAAGGACAAGCTGACGGATCTGGGTGTCCCCGTCCTTGTGGATCATTCCAGTCTGGAGTCCCATCCCCTTGGACGCACCGAATGGATCCGGCTGTATGCTGCTCTTTTGAACGAGGAAGAAACTGCCGACCGGCTCTTTGCCCAGCAGGTGGGATATCTGAAGGAACTGGAAAATACCGAACCCACCGGAAAAACCGTGGTATTCTTCCACATCAGCTCCTCCGGCTTTGTCGTCACCAGACGCACAGGCGATTATGTGAGCAAGATGATCGAGCTTGCCGGAGGCGACTATGCCTTTGACGATTTGGGCGATCCGGAGTCGGCGGCCTCTACTGTGACCATCGAAATGGAAAAGTTCTATGCCACCGCCAAGGAGGCGGACTATGTCATCTACAACAGCACCATCGGTGGAGAGATCAAGGACATGGCATCGTTCCTTGCGCTGAATGATGTGCTGAAAAATTTCAAGGCTGTCCAGAACGGGAATGTCTGGTGCACCAACCAGAATATGTTTCAGGAAACCATGCAGCTGGGGCAGATGATCCGGAATTTCCATCAGATGCTGACCAGTGATGATCCATCCCTGACGGAATTGGATTATCTGTACAAGCTCCGGTGATATCCCCGATCTGCTAACGAAAGAAGGTATGTTTATGGGCTTGCAGCCCCCGAAAAAGCGGCTTTCCCCATCCTCCGGCCGCCGTTTTGCCATTGTCATGGCGGCACTGTTTCTCCTGCTGCTCTGGGGACTGGTGCTGAATGTGAATATCGGCTCTGTCCGCATTCCGCTGAGCGAGATATTTTCCATGATCTGGAATGCCCTTCGCTGCAGCATTGCCAATTTTTTCACCCGCGGCGGATATGCCGAGGAGCTGGAACATGCCCTCAATGCCACCACCCAGAGTCAGATCATTTTCAGCATCCGCATCCCCCGGATGCTTTTGGCAGCCATATTGGGGGGTGCACTGTCGGTCTCCGGCTTTCTGCTGCAAACATTCTTCCGCAATCCCATTGCAGGCCCCTTTGTGCTTGGGATCTCCTCCGGCGCAAAAATGGTGGTGGGCATTGTGCTGATTTTCCTAACCCCTTATTTCGGAGCCCTCCATTCCGGTGTCACCATCATCGCAGCCTTCCTCGGTTCTTTGCTCATCACGGGGATCGTTCTGGCATTCTCGCAAAAGGTGCACAACATGTCCATGCTTTTGGTCATCGGGATCATGGTGGGGTATATTTGCAGTGCTGTTACGGACTTCTGCATCACCTTTGCCAATGACCATGACATTCTCAATCTGACCAGCTGGTCAATGGGCACCTTCTCCGGTGCAAGTTGGGACAATATCGGGATCGCATCACTGCTGTGCCTGCCCACTCTGGCAGGCGCATGGCTCCTGTCCAAGCCCATGGCCGCCTATGCATTGGGGGAGTCCTACGCTCAGAGCATGGGCATCAATGTAAAGCCCTTCCGGCTGATGCTGATCCTGCTGTCGAGTCTGCTTTCGGCATGCGTCACGGCACTTGCAGGCCCCATTTCATTTGTGGGCATTGCCGTTCCGCATATCACAAGGACACTGCTGAAAACCTCCAAGCCGCTGTTTGTGATCCCTGCCACATTCCTGTGCGGATCGGTATTCTGCATATTCTGCGACCTTCTGGCGCGGACGATCTTTGCACCTACCGAACTGGCGATCGGCACCGTTACATCGATCTTCGGCGCACCGGTGGTCATTTACATGATGATCAAGCGCCGCCGAATGCAGGAGGACTGACCATGCAGGCTTATTTTGAAACGAAAGATCTCGCCGTCGGCTATCACGGCCGCATCCTGATCCACGATATCAATGTGTCCATTGAAAAAGGGAAGATCCTGACCCTGATCGGCCCCAACGGCGCAGGAAAATCCACCATATTAAAATCCATCACAAAGCACATTGCCTCCATCCACGGCAGTGTTTTCATTGACCAAGCCTCTATTTCCGACTGGAACGCAAAGGAAATGGCGAAAAAAGTCGCCGTTGTGCTGACTCAGCGGATCCAGCCGGAGCTGATGACCAGTGCCGAGGTGGTCGCCATGGGACGCTATCCCTACACCAATATTCTCGGAAAACTCTCTCCCAAGGATCAAGCCATCGTTCAGGAGGCACTGGAACGGGTGCATGCATCCGATCTTGCACAGCAGGATTTTATGACTCTCTCCGATGGTCAGCGTCAGCGGATCATGCTGGCCCGGGCCATCTGTCAGGAGCCGGAGGTCATCATTCTGGACGAGCCGACCGCCTATCTGGACATCCGTCACAAGATCGAATTACTGGACATCCTTCGGGAAATGGCGCAGGAAAAGCAGATCACCGTGATCATGACCCTGCACGAGATCGACCTTGCCACCAAAATTTCGGACTATCTGATCTGCGTAAAGGGCGAAACCATCGATGCCTTCGGAACTCCGGAGCAGATCCTCAAGACCGATACCATCAAGCAGCTGTATGATCTGGAAAACGGCTCATACAATCTGCTCTTCGGCAGCGTGGAGCTGAAGAAACCGGAGGGCGCACCCAAAGTCTTTGTTGTTGCAGGCGGCGGCTATGGCATTCCCTGCTATCGGGCATTGCAAAAGAAGGGGATCCCCTTCGCAACAGGGATCCTCTTCCAAAATGATGTGGATTTTCAGGTCGCCCAGATGCTCAGCAGCCATGTAGCATCCGCTGCTGCATTCGAGCCGGTCACCCGGCAGACATTCGACACAGCCTCCCGGCTGCTGCGCCGATGCGAGCTGGTGATCGATGCCGGAACCCCAATCGGCAGCGGCAACCAATGCAACGCAGATCTCCTGCGCCTTGCCGAGCAGGCGCA
>JARHYV010000078.1 GCA_029258495.1 Faecousia sp.
TTCGTTTGGTTGTTGCGGCATTGTACAGCCCCGTCAAACCATCCCGCTCCGCCTGCTGCTGCAAGACAAGCTCCCTTCGTTTTTTCTGGTCAATATCTCTGAGGATCAAGATCATTTTGGAAGGCATGGATGGATGACAATATCCGATACCAGACACCCATTTGAGTTTTCCATCCAATTTCATCATAAACTGGTTGTCAACCGTATCGATCCCCTTTTGGAATTTTCGCACCATGTTTTCAAGCGAAAGCTCCTTTGCGACGGTCTGGCGTTCTGTCGTGCAAACCCGACAGAGGATCTCCTTCTCCAGAAATTCTGTATAAGGGATCTCCGTTTCCTGTCCTCCCAGTTCCAGCAGACACGCAGACTCCAGATCTACCTTCGCAACAAGCAGCGCCTTTGCGATCAAGGCATCCTGAAGTTCCTGTTTTTGTTTGGACTGCTGCTCTATCTTTTTCAGCTCCGTAATGTCTTCTAAAAAACCGACTGTGCCGGAGATCTTCTGAGATTCGTAAACATTGTGCAGATAGAGGCGACACCATATGGTATCCCAACCATTGTTGATCTGGATATCTGCCTGCGCGGATTGCTGTGTCTTGATCGCTGCGAATAATTTAATAAAATCTCTGATGCTATGCGGTGCAATGATCTCCCGGTCAACAATTTCTTCCGGAGTCATGCTTTCTGAAACATTCCAAAACAGTGGGTTGGGAAATTCTGTTTTCAGGGTCAATTTCCCACTTTTCTGGTCATATTCGAAAACCGGCTGTTTGGAGTGTTTTAATGCAATGTGCAGGATCTCTATATTGTTACTGACCTCCATGTGTGCCTGCTTGATCTCTTTATTTGTCTGCCAGAAATACCACGCAACACATGCAAGCCACATCAAAAAGCATATCCCCAAGGAAACGGTGTATCTGACATCCATTCTGAAAAGGCTGTCCAAGGTTTCTTCCACAGCCGCATCATCAACCGTATAGACGACCTGCCAATTTCGTGTACCGATGGGCATATAACAGCCAAATCGGGTGTGCCCATTTTCTGTGTAAGTAAACGCTCCTTCTTTTCTCTGGGTAAAATCCTCCTGGATCTCCGATATATCTCTGTCAAGATCGTCCAGTATTTCCAGATCTTCCCAGAAATTCAGATAACCGTTTCCCTCGGTTTCCAGCTGGAAGACACCGATATAGTTACCATTAGAGTCGACAATATAGAGATTTCCATCTGTTTTCATGTACTTTTCCCGAATTGCCTCATTGAGGTTTTCCAGATCGATCACACCCAATACGGCGCCCTTCACCTGATTGTTTTCTCCCCAGATCGGGCACGCAAAGATCTGAACATATTTCCCGGGAAACACTTTGGACGGACGAACCTCTGAAAAAGACACATTGCCATCCATCACCGTTTGGAAATACTCCTGATTGGCTGTATTCAGGAGCGTACCGGTATGGCTGAACCCCTGCCCATCCGCATCCACTACCGAAGTGAATGTAAATGCATCCATCCGATTTGCTATTTTAAGAATATCGTGGACTTCATACTCCCATATCGAGTCATGCTCTGCTATGGCCTCGGCTGTTTCGCGCAGGTCATTGACCAGATCGCTGATATAAGCCGATGTATTCTCCAGTCTGATCTTGGTGTGGTCACGAACGGACTCTTTGAATTTTTGCGTTTCTATCTGCTCAATGGAACTTCGATAATAGGATAAGGACAGCACAATACCAGCCAACGAGAACCCCAACAATACGAAGACCGCAAAATTCTTTCTGATTTTGGTCATCATACTTCTCCCTCCCACAGATTCCTTTATTGGTTTTATAAGTATAAAATAGATTGTAAAAGATGTCAATTCATAGAAAATACAATCTTTTCCATGTCATATGGTGCGTTTGGTGGTCGATTTCTCTACATGCTGCGCAACGCTTGCAAGGCAGAACCGGTGCAGGAATTTGCCATCTTCCGCAAAACAGAAAAAGACCTTGGAAGGCAGTTTGAAGAGCCTTTCAAGGTCTTTTGTGGTTTTATCTGTTGGATCGGGTCAAAAATTGTCCATAGCCATTCTTCTCGTTCCGATATCCGGCATGCTATCTTTCCGTGTCGACGGGCTCAAGTACTTGTTTTACCTCCATCGGAATGGTAACAGTGATATTTTCTCCATTGTTGTTGGTAACAGTCAGTTCAAAAAACAGATTGTGTTCGAATTTGGAAACATCTATATTGGTGTTCAATACAGTTCCTGACATCTGCCCTATTTCCTGATCTTCCAAATCAAATGCTGATTTTTCATTTACCATGGCATGGTTCATGATGGTGTGGTTTTCACCGTCACTCTCAATGTAATATGCAAAGCTGTACCCGGAAATATTTTTGAAATCACCCGTTTTGAGCTCCAGTTTACCACCATAAAAAGTTTCCTGTTCTCCACCGATCACAGCAACCGCGTTAATGATGCGAAATTCATCACATTCTCCG
>JARHYV010000096.1 GCA_029258495.1 Faecousia sp.
CGTTGGCAAAGAAAAACAACACAAAACCGCTGTAATCGCCGGCAAGGATGACACCAACGATATTCTCGCCCTGATCCATACCCAGTTTGGTGGGCAGATAGTCACCCAGAACCGATGCCTTGGAATCTTCAAAATCCGACAGCCGTGTTTTATAGCACTGGAATTGATCGGTGAAGACAAGCAGCTCTGCCCGATTGGTGGTTTCCAGTGTGAAGTCCAGCTCGTCACCTTCCTTGAATTTCTGGTCACCGGACATCCGAAGGCTCTGGGGGGTGATCTTTTTCAGATAGCCCTGCTTGGAGACGAACAGATGAACGGGATAATCGGGGATCTCATCGGCTTCATCCAGCGTGATGCTTTCCTCGGCACTCTGATAGACCAGCTCCGTTCGACGGGGCTGACCGTGCTTTTTGATGACCTGCTCCAACTCGGTGATGATGACCTTTTGCAGGCGGCGGGTGCTTTTCAGCGTGGCCTGAAGATCGGCGATCTCGGCTTCCAGTTCCTCGATAGCACGGGTCTGCTTGAGGATGTATTCCCGGTTGATGTTGCGCAGCTTGATCTCTGCCACATAATTTGCCTGAATCTCGTCAATGCCGAAGCCAATCATCAGATTGGGGACGACCTCGCTCTCCAGCTCGGTCTTGCGGATGATGTCCACGGCCTTGTCGATATCCAGAAGGATTCGCTCCAGACCCTTCAGCAGGTGCAGACGGTCGGTCTTTTTCTGGACTTGGAAATAAATGCGGCGGCGGACACATTCGGTACGCCATGCCGTCCATTCCTGCAAAATCTCGCCAACGCCCATGACTCTGGGCATGCCGCCGATGAGGATGTTGAAATTACAGGCGAAGCTGTCCTGCAAGGGTGTCATGCGAAACAGCTGTGCCATCAGCTTATCTGGGTCTACGCCCCGCTTCAGATCGATGGTCAGCTTCAGACCGCCCAGATCCGTTTCGTCACGCATATCCGCGATTTCTTTGATTTTTCCGGCTTTGATGAGATCGGCGACCTTGTCCATGATGACCTCGGTAGAGGTGGAATAGGGGATCTGATAGATCTCGATGAGGTTGCCTTCTTTGATATAACGCCACTTCGAGCGCAGGCGGAAACTGCCCCGACCGGTGGAATAGATCTCACGCACCTGAGATTCGTCATACAGAAGCTCTGCGCCGGTGGAAAAGTCCGGACCGGGCATAGTCTCCAGAATGTCGTGCTCCGGGTTCTGGCTCAGAGCGATGGTGGTTTTGCAGACCTCTGCCAGATTGAACGAGCAGATGTTGCTTGCCATACCGACAGCGATGCCCTGATTTGCCGAAACCAGTACATTGGGGAAGGTGGTAGGCAGCAGGGCAGGCTCTTTCATGGTGGCATCGTAGTTGTCCACCATGTCCACTGTGTCAGAGTCGATGTCACGAAACAGCTCGTGGCAGATCGGCTCCAGCTTTGCCTCGGTGTAACGGGAGGCGGCGTAAGCCAAATCACTGGAATAGACCTTACCGAAGTTGCCCTTGGAGTCCACAAACGGGTGCAGCAGGGTTTCGTTGCCCCGTGCCAGCCGGACCATCGTCTCGTAGATGGCGGCATCGCCATGGGGGTTCAATCGCATGGTCTGACCGACGATATTGGCGGATTTCGTGCGGCTGCCGTTGAGCAGGTTCATCTTGTACATGGTGTACAGCAGCTTCCGGTGAGAGGGCTTGAAGCCGTCGATCTCCGGAATGGCACGGGACACGATGACGCTCATTGCATAGGGCATATAGTTGATCTCCAGCGTTTCGGAGATAGGCTGCTCCACGGTGGAGCCGACCAATCCCATAATGCCGTCGGTGGAGACGCGTTTTTTCTTGGTTGCTTCTTGTTTCTTCTTTGCCATGATCTGCTTCCTTTATGAAATGTCAGCCAGTTCCAGATATCTGGAGCCGTTTTCTGCAATGAAATTCTTTCGTTCTGCCAGATTGTCCCCCAGAAGAATATCAAAATAATGGGAGGTGCGTTCGGCATCCTCGGGCATGACCTTAATCAGCCGGCGGGTTTCCGGATTCATGGTAGTCAGCCACATCATCTCCGGGTCGTTTTCACCAAGACCCTTGGAGCGTTGGATGGTGACTTTTTTGCCCTCCAGCTTTTTCAGGATATCTGCCTTTTCCTGTTCATTATAGGCAAACCATGTCTGCTCCTTGCAGCTGATTTCAAACAGGGGGGATTCTGCAATAAAGACATAGCCGTTGCGGATCAGGGTGGGACACAGCCGGTACAGCATGGTCAGTACAAGGGTGCGGATCTGGAAACCGTCCACATCGGCATCGGTACAGATGACCACCTTGCTCCAACGCAGGTTGTCCAGATCGAAGGAGGACAGCTCCTTGGCTTTCTTGCCCTGGATTTCCACGCCGCAGCCAAGGACCTTCATCAGGTCGGTAATGATGGGGGAGGCGAAGATCTTGTGGTAATCGGCTTTCAGGCAGTTGAGGATCTTGCCGCGGATGGGCATGATGCCCTGAAATTCAGAGTCACGGGACAGCTTGACAGAGCCCAACGCGGAGTCGCCCTCGACGATGTACAGCTCGCGCTTGGAGGTGTCACGGCTCCGGCAGTCCACGAATTTCTGGACACGGTTGGCAATATCCACGGAACCCGACAGCTTTTTCTTGACACTGGATTTGGTCTTTTCTGCGGATTCCCGGGCACGCTTGTTCACCAGGATCTGCTCGGCGGCCTTGTCGGCATCCTGCTTGTTTTCCAGAAACCACACCTGCAGCTGCTCTTTCAGGAAGGCAGTCATTGCCTCCTGAGTGAACTTGGAATTTACGCTCTTTTTGGTCTGGTTTTCAAAACAGCCGATGGTGGAGAAACAGTTGGTGATGATGACCAGAGAGTCGAGGATATCCTGAAAGATGATCTTGCTCTCGGTTTTGGTATATTTGTTGTTGTCCTTCAGATATTTGTCGAAGGCGGCGGTAAAAGCGGAGCGGACAGCCTTGTCCGGGCTGCCGCCGTATTCCGGCCAGCTGGAGTTGTGGTAGAACTCGGTGTGGCTGAATTTTTTGGAGAAACAGAAGGATGTGGTGATCTTCAGTTTCATTTCGGGACGGTTTTCGGCATCACGACCACGGCGCTCGGTTTCCCAGTAGACGGGCATGGTGAAAGCGTCATCGCCGACCATCTCTTCCAGATACTGCTTGATGCCGTCGTCGTAGCGGTATTCCTCTGTTTCAAACTTGGAGCCGACCTGATTGCGGAACCGGAAGGTGATCCCGGGATTGACAACCGCCTGTCGGCGCATGACATCCTTGTAGTATTCAGCCGGGATATTGATATCGGTGAAGACTTCTTTGTCGGGTTTCCAGTGGAAACAGGAGCCGGTTTTCCTGCGATCGGTGGGCTCCTTGGTCAGTCCGCCGATATTGCGGCCCTTTTCAAAATGAAGGGTGTATTTGAAACCGTCGCGGTGAATGGTAGCGTCGAAGAAAGCGGAGGCATACTGGGTGGCACAGGAGCCAAGACCGTTCAGACCCAGAGAGTATTCGTAGTTTTCGCCGTTTTCGCCGTATTTGCCGCCGGCGTACATTTCGCAGAAAACAAGCTCCCAGTTGTATCGCTTTTCTTTTTCGTTGTAGTCCACAGGACAGCCGCGGCCGAAATCCTCGACCTCGACGGACAGATCGGAGTAGCGGGTCACGATAACGGTATCGCCGTGACCTTCGCGCGCCTCGTCGATTGCATTGGAAAGGATCTCGAATACGGCGTGCTTGCAGCCTTCCAGATCGTCGGAACCGAAGATAACGGCAGGGCGTTTCCGGACACGCTCCTCGCCTTTCAGCATCGATATGCTGGAGTTACCATATTGTTGTGTTTTTTTAGCCATAAATTCAAACCTGCCATCATTAGCCTTAATTTTTCGAATATATTATACGCAATTTTTATACAGAAGTCAACAAATGCCCCGAAAGGCGAGAAGAACAGAAGGAAAAGTGCCGACAAAAAAATCCCTTCCGATCCGGAAGGGAATTTATTTGTGGCAGATTACACCAGGCTGAGGGTCAGAGTCAGGATCAGCCATACAGCAGCGATCCACTTGGTGGAGGCTGCCAGCATGTGGTCTGTACCGCCCTTAGCGTTCTTGTTCATGTAGGAGTCGGAGTTGCCTGCGATAGCACCAGACAGACCAGCTTCCTTACCGGACTGCAGTAGAACGACTACGATCAGAGCAAGACTAGCTGCGACTTCCAAAAATGTCAGAATGGTTTCAAGCATCGTAATTAACCTCCCTCCGCGTACCGGTAGAAACGAACTAAATGTATCGTATTCTCATCCGTTTGCGGGTAATGAATACCATAAGCTTGTTTAATATAGCATAAAATTTTATGTATGGCAAGTGTGATTTTCTGAAAATAGGCTTTATTTGATAAAAAAAGACCGAATAAAAGTGTTTTTGTAACAATGCACAATTCT
>JARHYV010000012.1 GCA_029258495.1 Faecousia sp.
GCACTGAAGGATCCCAGAAATATCGTTCGCGTGATTTGCGGTGAGCAGATCGGTACTATTGTTAAGGAGGATTAATTTATGAGCGTAGATTTTAAGGAATACCAGAGAAAAATGGAGAAGACACTGGATGTGCTCCAGGAGAATTTCGGTGCCGTGCGCGCCGGTCGTGCGAATGCAAAGGTTCTGGATCGCATTAGCGTGGAATACTATGGTTCAGAAACACCCCTGAATGGTGTTGCCTCCATCTCATCTCCGGATGCCCGCACTCTGGTGATCACCCCTTGGGACACAAAGGTATTGACGGATATCCAGAAGGCAATCCAGATGTCCGATCTGGGCATCAATCCCCAGAACGATGGACGAGTGATCCGCCTTGTTTTTCCTCAGCTGACTGAGGAGCGTCGTAAGGAGCTTGCAAAGCAGGTCAAGAAGTACGCTGAGGATGGAAAAATTGCCATGCGTAATGTCCGCCGCGAAGGCATGGACTATGTAAAGGGTCTGAAAAAGAAGTCTGAGATCACCGAGGATGAGCAGAAAAAAGCAGAGAAGGATCTGCAGGATATGCTGGATAAGTATATCAAGAAGGTGGACGAAGCCCTGGCAGTGAAGGAAAAGGAACTGATGGCAATCTGATTGCATGCCACAAGGGGCGCAGCTATTGCGCCCCTTGTATGATTATAGGTGAAAAGAATGGCTATATTTAAGAAAAAGAAAACTGAGATGGCACAGCTGCCACCTCCAAAGCATATTGCGATCATTATGGATGGAAATGGCAGATGGGCGAAGAATCGTGGACTGCCTCGCACGGCAGGACATGGTGCAGGTGCAGAAACCTTCCGGCGAATTGCAAACTATTGCCGAACGCTGGGAGTGGAATATCTCACGGTCTATGCCTTCTCAACCGAAAACTGGAAACGCTCAGAGGATGAGATCGCAGGAATCATGAAACTGCTGCGCAACTACTTGTTAGAAGCCCTGCAGGATATGGAAAAAAATCATGTCCGATTCAAATTCTTTGGCGATCTGACACGGTTGAGTCCGGATCTTCAGGAATTGTGCCGAAAGGCGGAGATGACCTCATCAAAATATCATGAGGTTCAAGTGAACTTCTGCCTGAATTATGGCGGTCGTGACGAGATCATTCGTGCTGCACAGGCATTTGCAGCAAAAGTAGCAGCAGGGGAATGTGCTCCGGAGGAGCTGACAGAGGAGCAGTTCGGCAACCTGCTCTATTCAGCGGGGATCCCGGATCCGGAGCTGATCATCCGACCTTCTGGTGAAATGCGCACCAGCAACTTCCTCCTATGGCAAAGTGCATACTCAGAATATGTTTTTATGAATGTGCTCTGGCCTGATTTTAAGGAAGATGATTTGGATGCCGCCATTGCAGAATATC
This sequence comes from Faecousia sp., assembly GCA_029258495.1. GTDB lineage: Bacteria > Bacillota > Clostridia > Oscillospirales > Oscillospiraceae > Faecousia. The sequence continues at coordinate 1,397 of JARHYV010000012.1, forward strand.
ACAGGCGGAATCGTCGGTTTGGAGGCGCATAAATCAATGAAAACTCGTATTATTGCAGCGGCTGTGCTGCTGCCACTGCTGCTGATCGTTGTTTTGGCTTTGCCGAAGGTGTTTACAGCCATTGTATTTGGTGCAGCCGGAGCTTTGGCTGCGTACGAACTGCTGTATGCAACAGGATTGGTGAAACATCCAAGATTGATCGCATATGCGGCGGTATCAGCCTTTTTGGTTTCCATCTGGAGCTATTCCGGACAGAATCACGCATGGGGAACCTTGCTGCTGTTGGCTGTTTTTGCAGCGTATTTCGGCGAAATGATGGCATCTCATATCAAGCTGACCTTTGACAAAATCGCTATGTGTCTGGTAGCTGCGTTGGTGATCCCTTATTTGCTCACCAGCCTTGTGCGGCTGCACGCTATGCGCTTGGGTCGATTTTACATCCTAATCCCGTTTCTGATGGCATTTCTGCCGGATTCGGGTGCATATTTTGCCGGTATGAAATTCGGCAAGCACAAGCTGGCTCCGGTGATCAGTCCGAAGAAAACTGTCGAGGGTGTCATCGGCGGTGCGGTCAGCGCGGTTCTGGGTATGCTTGTGTACACGCTGATCCTAGGTGCGTTCTTTGATATGCAGGTCAATTATCTGTATGCAGTTGTGTATGGCTTGGCATCTGCAGCAGGATCGGTGTTTGGCGACCTGTGTTTCTCGGTCATCAAGCGGCAGACCGGTATCAAGGATTATGGAAATCTGATCCCCGGTCACGGTGGTATTTTAGACCGATTTGATTCTATGATGGTGGTAGGGCCTTTGGCGGAAGCCTTGGTGCTGCTGCTGCCCTTGGCGGTGAAGTAATTATGATGAAAAAAATTAGTATTCTGGGATCTACCGGCTCCATTGCCGGCAGACTCTGGATGTCATTTCCAGAATGGAAGGTGTCCGGGTCGTCGCATTGACTGCAGGGACCAGCGTTGCACGAATGGCTGAGCAGTGCCGGGAATTTCTTCCGAAGCTTGCGGTCATGGCAACAAAAGAGGCATCAGAGGAGCTCAGCGGACTGATTGCGGACCTGCCCACTCGGGTGACCTATGGAGAAGAAGGCCTGATCGAGGCAGCTACCATTGAAAGTGCGGACTGTGTGATCACTGCCGTTG
>JARHYV010000184.1 GCA_029258495.1 Faecousia sp.
ATCTGCTTGTTCTGGTAGCGCTCCCATCCGCCCATGATGGAGCCGGGGTGCAGCATGCCGTTATAGGTGGTGAAGAAACTCTCCTTGGGATCCTGATCGATGCCCAAGGTGGTGATCAGATGGGTCAGAACCTCGGAACCGTCGATGCCGCGCCACATAAAGGTGTCGTTGGGGATCTGGTTGATCTGGTTCCAGGCAAGCTTTGTGGTCATGAAGTAATCGATGCCGGACTTCTTCATGATCTGGGGCAGTGCGCCGGAATAGCCGAAGACATCGGGCAGCCACAGGATCTTGTTGTCCTTGCCGAATTCCTCCCGGAAGAAACGCTTGCCGTGCAGGAACTGACGGACAAGGGACTCACCGGAGGTCAGGTTGCAGTCTGCCTCCAGCCACATGCCGCCTTCTACCTCCCAGCGACCCTCTGCCACGCGCTGCTTGATCTTTTCAAACAGCTCGGGGTAGCGCTGTTTCAGGAACGCATACAGCACCGGCTGACTGGACATGAATTTATAATTGGGGTACTCCTCCATCAATTTCAGAACGGTAGCGAAGGAGCGAACCACCTTCTCTCTGGTCTGAGCGACCGTCCACCACCATGCCACATCGATGTGAGTATGACCGATGCAGGTGGCAATGATATCGTCATAGCCGACCATCTTCTGATAGAGGTTTTCGGTAATATAAGCCTGTGCCGCATCCACGGAGGCATAGAACTCCGGAGAATAGGGAATGCGCAGATCCAGCAGGTTGATGGTATCGTTCAGCACGGTCTGCAGATCCAGTCTGACCTTGCTGTCCTTGTCCATGCGGTCGAACGCCTGACGGGGGATCAGCAGATCGTAGTACAGGTGGTTGATCTTCTCATCCAGAACATACAGACTGGTCTGGAAGGCAAACTCCATGTGCATGATGCCGGTGTATGCCTGAATATCGATATCCATCTCCTGACCGCCCTTGGCGCAGCGGCTGATCAGCACCTCCCGGTGGTTCATATCCGCGCCCTGAACCACTTCGCCGTTGATGAACACCAAAAACTGGGGGTTCTTTGCGTCGTCCCACTCGTCGATCTGGGTACTGATGTGGAACCAGACGGACTTGCCGTCAAATTCCTGAGGGATGGTCACATGGGAACGGAACCAGTAATGCTCGCCGGGGATCCCGTGAAAATCCGTATTCTGACCCTTGAACTTGCCATTTGCAGATCCGTCGGGATAGGCATAGAACCGCATGGTCTTGCTGTCGAAGATCTCCCACGGGGTTTCGCTGCTGTCAGCCTCGTCCGGACGGAAGAACTGACCGTGCTTATATTCCCAGCTGCTGAGGTCTACGGACTCCAGAAACCGGAAATTCTTCAGCTGGTCACAAATTCTCTGAATTCGTTCGTCAATAAAATACATAAGATATTCTCTCCTATACTGTGTATCACTTATTATTTCATTGGGCAGATTTTTCTGAAAACAGTTTGCTTTCAGAGCCGGTCCTCCAAACCTGCGCTCAGAAGATCGGCTCTAAAGACAATCGGTGGGGCCATTGGAAACCAACGGCCCCACCCGGCAGGTAAAGCCTACCTATGCTTATCTGATATTACTTGCTTGCAACCCAAGCGTCGATCTGGGACTGGACTTCTGCGATCACATCGTCCAGACCTGCAGCCTTCATTGCTGCGACCATGTTGTCACAAGCGCTGGGATCGGAACCGGTCATCAGAGCAGCACGCCACTCGGTGAAGATGGCAACGATGGCATCCAGCTTGTCGCTGATGGGCTCCTTGTTCAGGGAGAAGCCCAGGATGGGGGACTCGGTAGCGTTCTCGTTCTGAGCCTTGACCTCGTCCCACTGGTTGGAGGTATCGGTATCCAGAGTGGTGACATTGAAGAAGGTACCCTGAGTGTAACCAGCCATAGACCACTCGTTGTTCAGCTTGTGAACCTTGCCGTCAGCGGTGTACTCGAAGTTGTCGCCTTCCAGGCCATAGAACAGCATGTCACGAACCTTGGAGTCGGTGTTGACCAGCTCCAGCAGCTGCAGAGCCTTTTCAGGATGTGCGCTGGAAGCGGAGATGCAGTTCAGAGAGCCCTGAACGTTAGCGTTGGACAGGACGGTTTCACCCCACTGCACTGCGGTGACCTTCAGATCCTTAACAAGCATGTTGGGGCCCCAGATGGTATCAGCGGCAGAGGGCCAGCCGATTGCAACACCGA
>JARHYV010000179.1 GCA_029258495.1 Faecousia sp.
CATAAAAACACCTCATTTGAATAATGTCCAAGGATAGATCGATGGTGCCGGAGCAGAGAAAGTCAGGGGTTCGCCGGTAACCGGATGATAAAAGGAAAGGCGATGAGACCAAAGTGCGATCTCGCACGGATCTTCGTTTATACTGTACTTTCGATCACCGACCAATGGCAGACCGCGTGAGGAAAACTGGCACCGGATTTGATGCGTACGGCCGGTTATCAAGTGGACGGAAACCTCTGAGAAACTCTCGGTGGATTGAAGTAGTTCATAATCCAGGATGGCCTGCTGTACTCCCTTATCCGGCGTCGTGACAACATAGGTCTTTCGCTCCTTTTTGTCCCGTGCAAGCAGGTCGGTCAGACGGCCTTTGGGTGCATCGGGGGAACCGTGGACGACAGCCAAGTATTCTTTGTCAAACAAGCCTTCCCGAATTTGTCGGGATAGTTCTGAGGCGGCCTGGGGCGTTCTGGCTAAAACCATGAGACCGGAAACCACACGATCTAGACGATGTATGGTTCGGACGCAGCCATTCGGCTCACCAAGTGCATTGCGGACAAGCTCGGGCATACCGCCAGGTTCGTCTGTAGATAGGATGCGGGCGGGCTTGATGCATACGACGAAGTTATCGTCCAAATTTATGATCTGAAATTGGTTCATTCTTTGACTCCATTACATTTTTGCTTATTATATCATATAGAATAATAGGATTGCAAGAAATCTGCAGATATATGACTGTAATTATGAATGCCGAGAAAATAGGAAAATCCCCAGATATTGACAGGATCAATATCTGGGGATCATTCGATGTGGTGCGAGAGATGGGACTCGAACCCACACGGCGTAACCACACGCACCTCAAACGTGCTTGTCTACCATTCCAACACTCTCGCAAATTCCTTAATATTATAGCTCTAAAAGTATCATTTGTCAACAGTTAAGTGTCAAGGAAAATAAGAATTTCGATCACAAAGAAAAAGAAGAGGAAAGTTGTCGAATTATTCCTTGTATGTATTGACAAATAAAAGAAGATGTGATACCATTATACTCCATACTGTGATAGTATGCCCTCATGGTGCTCCCATCTTGTAGGGACATATTAGCACAGGGGAGATTGGTTGTCAAGTAGGATATGTTTAGAAACTTGCAACTGATCCAAGCGTATCATGTTTAACAACACATTATTCCGGCGTTTAGCCGAAAGAAAGGCTGTGATGATCCATATGGCAATGGTCAAGGACCAGTTGTTTGGCAAGACCGTGCGTAAGAGCTACGCAAAGTATGAAGAGATCCTTGAGATGCCCAATATGCTCAAAATCCAGAAGGACTCGTATAAGTGGTTTTTGGATGAAGGCTTGCGGGAAGTTTTCAAGGATGTTGGCTCCATCACCGATTTCTCCGGTAAGCTTGAGCTGAGTTTCCTGGATTTCTCCATGGACGAAAAGCCCAAGTATACCATCGAGGAATGCAAGGAGCGTGACGCCACTTACGCAAAGCCCATCAAGGTTCGGGTTCGTCTGCGCAACACCGAAACCGATGAAATCAAAGAACAGGAAATCTTTATGGGCGATTTCCCCATCATGACCAACGGCGGCACTTTTGTGATCAATGGTGCTGAGCGTGTCATCGTTTCCCAGATCGTTCGTTCTCCCGGTATGTATTATGGTCATGAGGTGGACAAGGCGGATCAGCACACCTATACCGCAACGGTTATTCCTTACCGTGGTGCATGGCTGGAATACGAAACAGACACCGCTGATGTGTTCTGGGTTCGTATCGATAAGAACCGTAAGCTCCCCATCACCTGCCTGATCCGCGCCATGGGCGTTAAGACAGATGAGGAGATCAAGGAACTGTTTGGCAATGATCCCCGTATTCTGGCGACCATTGAAAAAGATCCCTGCAAGACAAAAGAAGAGTCTTTGCTTGAGATCTACCGCCGCCTGCGTCCCGGTGAGCCTCCCACGGTTGAAACGGCTACCGCCCATCTGGAGGGGCTGCTGTTCGATGCCCGCCGTTACGATGTAAGCAAGGTCGGCCGCTACAAGTTCAACAAGAAGATGGATATCTGGAGCCGCCTGTCCGGTCAGGTCGTGGCAGAGCCTATCGTCGATCCCATGACCGGCGAGATCCTTGCAATGCCCGGTGAGGTCATTGATCGCAATCGTGCACACGAGATCAGTGATCGCGGTGTCAACAGCGCTGTTCTGCAGGTTGGCGATCAGCTAGTAAAGGTATTCTCCAACGACATGGTTGACATGTCCAAGTTTGTTGATTTTGATCCGGCGGAGTATGGCATCAAGGAGAAGGTTCGTTTCTCTGTCCTGAAGGAAATGCTGGAAACCGTTCCTGCTGGCGGATGGGCAGATGCCATTGCTGAGCGTATGGACGATCTGCTGCCCAAGCATATCATTTTTGACGATATTCTGGCATCTATCAACTACCTGAACTGCGTTGCAATGGGTGTTGGTATTCCTGATGATATTGACCATCTGGGCAACCGCCGCCTTCGCTGCGTCGGTGAGCTGCTGCAGAACCAGTTCCGTATCGGCTTCAGCCGTCTGGATCGAGTGATCCGTGAGCGCATGACCGTTCAGGATCTGGATGCGGTCACACCTCAGAGCCTGATCAATATTCGTCCTGTTACCGCAGTTATCAAGGAGTTCTTTGGCTCCAGCCCACTGTCCCAGTTTATGGATCAGAACAACCCTCTGGCTGAGCTGACCCACAAGCGTCGTCTGTCTGCTCTGGGTCCCGGCGGCTTAAGCAGAGAGCGTGCATCCTTTGATGTTCGAGATGTTCACTACACCCACTACGGTCGTATGTGCCCCATCGAAACTCCTGAAGGTCCCAACATCGGTCTGATCAACTATCTGGCAACCTTTGCCAAGATCAACGATTTCGGTTTTGTTGAGGCTCCTTACCGCAGAGTTGAGAAGGAAACCGGTTTCGTTACCCGCGAAGTTGCCTACATGACTGCCGATGTGGAAGATGATTACTATATCGCTCAGGCGAATGAGCCTCTGGATGAAAACGGCTGCCTGGCAAATGCCCGTATCACCTGCCGCCACCGCAATGAGATCATTGAGGTAGACCGCAATGTGATTGATTACATTGATGTTTCTCCCAGAATGATGGTTTCTGTTGCAACTGCATTCATCCCGTTCCTGCAGAACGATGACGCAAACCGCGCATTGATGGGTGCAAACATGCAGCGTCAGGCTGTTCCTCTGTTGACCACGGAGGCTCCCGTCGTTGCAACAGGCATGGAGCATCGTTCCGCTGTTGACTCTGAGGTCTGCATTAAGGCCAAGGGTGACGGTGTGATCGCATCTGTCTCCGCTGACTATATCACAGTCCGCTATGATGATGGCACTGTGGAAGAGTACAAGCTCACAAAGTTTGCCCGCAGCAACGCAGGCACCTGCGTCAACCAGCGTCCGATTGTCGAGGCTGGCGAGCGTGTTACCACTGAGCAGATCATTGCTGACGGCCCCTCTACCTCTCAGGGTGAAGTCGCACTGGGTAAGAATGTGTTGATCGGCTTTGTTACTTGGGAAGGCTATAACTACGAGGACGCCATCCTGCTGAATGAGCGTCTTGTTCGTGAGGATGTCTTTACCTCGATCCATATTGAGGAGCATGAGACAGAGTCCCGTGATACAAAGCTCGGGCCGGAAGAGATTACCCGCGATATCCCCAATGTCGGTGACGATGCGCTGAAGGATCTGGACGAGAACGGCATCATTCGCATCGGTGCTGAGGTTCATTCCGGTGACTATCTGGTCGGTAAGGTCACACCGAAGGGTGAAACTGAGCTGACACCTGAGGAGCGACTGCTCCGTGCGATCTTCGGCGAGAAGGCAAGAGAAGTACGCGATACCTCTTTGAAGGTGCCTCACGGCGAAAGCGGCATCGTTGTAGATGTCAAGATCTTCACCAAGGAGAACGGTGATGAGCTGTCTCCCGGTGTGAACAAGTCCGTCCGTGTTTATATCGCCCAGAAGCGTAAGATCTCTGTCGGCGATAAGATGGCAGGCCGCCACGGCAACAAGGGTGTCGTATCTCGTGTTCTGCCTGAGGAGGATATGCCCTTCCTGCCGGATGGCACGCCTCTGGATGTGGTTCTGAACCCTCTGGGCGTTCCTTCCCGTATGAACATCGGTCAGGTCTTGGAAGTCCACCTGGGCTACGCTGCAAAGACTCTGGGCTGGAAGGTTGCTACCCCCGTATTCGACGGCGCAAACGAGAAGGATATCCGCGATACCCTGAAATTGGCAGGTCTGCGTGAGGATGGTAAAACCGTTTTGTATGATGGCCGTACCGGTGAGCCCTTCGATAACTTGGTTACCGTTGGCTACCCCTACTACCTCAAGCTCCACCATCTGGTTGACGATAAGATCCATGCCCGTTCCACCGGCCCGTACTCCTTGGTCACCCAGCAGCCTCTGGGCGGCAAGGCTCAGTTTGGCGGTCAGCGTTTCGGCGAAATGGAAGTTTGGGCGCTGGAAGCTTACGGCGCTGCTTATACCCTGCAGGAGATCCTGACGGTCAAGTCCGACGATGTCACCGGTCGTGTCAAGACATACGAGGCAATCGTTAAGGGCAACAATATTCCTGCTCCCGGCGTTCCCGAGTCCTTTAAGGTTCTGGTTAAGGAATTGCAGTCTTTGTGTCTGGATATCCGCGTGCTGGATGAAAATGGCAACGAGATCGAGCTGAAGGATGAGGACGAAGATGAGGATGTAATCTACACTGCTGAGAGCCACGGAGAGATCGTGACCGATACAACTGAGGTCCTTGATTCCGGCTTTGGCATTGATGAGGAAAGTCCTGAAGATATTATGGATGTGTTTGGCGGTCTGAATGAAGAAGACGCAGACACCACGGAAGAATAAGGAGGCGTGACAATGGCAAATGCCACCTTTGATGCAATTAAAATCGGCATCGCTTCGCCGGAGATGATCCGGCAGTGGTCCTATGGTGAAGTCAAAAAGCCTGAGACCATCAACTACCGTACCCTGAAACCCGAGCGTGACGGCCTGTACTGTGAGCGGATCTTTGGACCGAACAAGGACTGGGAGTGTCACTGCGGTAAATATAAGAAGATCAAGTACAAGGGAAAGATCTGTGATCGCTGCGGCGTCGAAGTCACCAAGGCTAAGGTTCGCCGTGAGCGCATGGGTCACATCGAACTGGCAGCTCCCTGCAGCCATATCTGGTATTTCAAGGGAATTCCCTCTCGTATGGGTCTGATCCTTGACATTTCTCCCAAGATCCTGGAGAAGGTTCTGTATTTTGCATCTTATATCGTTACCGATCCCGGCGATACACCTCTGGCGGTCAATCAGGTTCTGACTGAAAAAGAGTACCGCGAGATGCGCGAGAAGTATGAAAATGACTTCAAGGCAGGCATGGGCGCTGAGGCAGTCAAGGAACTGCTTGAGCAGCTGGATCTGGACAAGCTGTCCGATCAGCTGCGCAGCGAACTGGTAACTGCATCTGCTCAGAAGAAACTGCGTATTGTCAAGCGTCTGGAAGTTGTCGAGGCATTCCGTGCCTCCGGCAACAAGCCCAGCTGGATGATCATGGACGTTCTGCCCGTGATCCCGCCCGATATTCGTCCCATGGTTCAGCTGGATGGCGGTCGTTTCGCAACCTCCGACCTGAATGACCTGTATCGCCGCGTGATCAACCGGAACAATCGTCTGAAGAGATTGATCCAGATGAACGCACCTGATATCATTGTCCGCAACGAAAAGCGTATGCTGCAGGAAGCGGTCGATGCGCTGATCGACAACGGCCGCCGTGGCCGTGCGGTCACCGGTGCAAACAACCGTGCGCTGAAGTCCCTGTCTGACATGCTGAAGGGTAAGCAGGGTCGTTTCCGTCAGAACCTGCTGGGTAAGCGTGTTGACTACTCCGGCCGTTCCGTTATTGTTGTCGGCCCTGAGCTGAAACTGTATCAGTGCGGCGTGCCTAAGGAAATGGCAATCGAGCTGTTCCGTCCCTTCGTTATGAAGAAACTGGTTGCAGACGGTCAGGCAAACAACATTAAGTCCGCTAAGAAGATGATCGACAAGGGCAAGACCGAGGTTTGGGATGCTCTGGACGAGATCATTAAGGATCGCCCGGTCATGCTGAACCGTGCGCCTACACTGCACCGTCTGGGTATTCAGGCGTTTGAGCCCGTTCTGGTTGAAGGTCGTGCACTGAAATTGCACCCCCTCTGCTGTACGGCATTTAACGCTGACTTTGACGGTGACCAGATGGCTATCCATGTGCCTCTTTCTGCTGAGGCTCAGGCTGAGGCGAGAATGCTGATGCTCTCCGCCAACAACCTGCTGCGTCCTCAGGACGGTAAGCCTGTTACCGTTCCTTCTCAGGATATGATCCTGGGCGCATACTATCTGACCTATGTCCGTCTGGGCAAGGTTGAAAAGGGTGCTGAGGAAGTCTATGTAACCAACGCAGGTGACACAAACCTGCCTGTTGGCGAACTGGTAGATGCTGACGAGTTCCTGGCTGCAAATGCTGCAGCAAAAGAAGCTGGCAAGACCGAGGCAACCTTCCGTCCGAAACTGGCTTACTCCAGTGTAGATGAAGCCATTGCTGCATATGCAAGCGGCGATGTTGCGCTCCATGCCCCCATTCTGGTTCGCTACGGCAAGGAAATCAACGGCAAGATGGAGTATCGCGTGATCAATGCGACCATCGGTCGTCTGATCTACAATGAGCCCATCCCCCAGGATCTGGGCTTTGTTGACCGCAGCGATCCTGCCAAGGAATTTGATCTTGAGATCGACTTCCTGGTTGGTAAGAAGCAGCTGGGAAAGATCATCGACAAGTGTATCCGTAAGCATGGTTTCACTGTTGCAACCGAGATGCTCGACCGGATCAAGGCTTTGGGCTATAAGTACTCCACCAAGGGTGCTATTTCCGTATCTATTGCCGATATGGTCGTTCCTAAGAAGAAATATGAGTTGGTTCATGAGTCTGAAAAGGTGGTTCTGGAGATCGACCAGTTCTATCGTCAGGGTCTGATCACCAACGATGAGCGTTATCGTCTGACTGTTCAGCAGTGGGAAAAGACCACCGCTGATGTCACCAATGCCCTGCAGGGTAATCTGGATCAGTTCAACCCCATCTACATGATGGCGGACTCCGGTGCTCGTGGTTCTATGGCACAGATCCGTCAGCTGGCAGGTATGCGTGGTCTGATGG
>JARHYV010000327.1 GCA_029258495.1 Faecousia sp.
CTGAGCTACGGGCCCATGCATTTTCCCTCATTATACTCCTCTGGTTTTTCCCTGTCAAGACTTCCGATTTATTATGTTCTATGTTATAATGTGTGGCAGTCTGAAAGGAGCGAATCTATGAATACCATCGCTGAAATCCTGGCTCAGGAGCTGGGACAGAAACAACAATACATTGAAAATGTCATCCGTCTGATCGACGAGGGCAACACCATCCCCTTCATCGCCCGCTACCGCAAGGAGCAGCACGGAGCAATGGATGATACGGTTTTGCGTACCCTTGAGACCCGTCTGACCTATCTTCGCGGTTTGGAGCAGCGTCGTCAGGAAGTGAAGAATTCCATTGAAAATCAGGGAAAACTCACTGAAGAGCTGAGCACTGCCATCGATCAGGCAGCCACCCTTGCAGAAGTCGAGGATCTCTACCGTCCTTACAAGCAGAAACGCCGCACCCGTGGCATGATCGCCCGTGAAAAGGGATTGGAACCTCTGGCAGCCGCGATCTATGCTCAGGAGGGGAAAGACCCTGCCGTCCTCGCACAGGACTATATCGATGCAGAAAAAGGCGTCGCCTCTGTGGAGGATGCACTGGCCGGTGCCTCTGATATCATTGCCGAGGATCTTTCCGATGATCCTGCCATCCGCAAGGATCTGCGCAGTCTGTTCCATCGGCGTGGTGTTTTGACCTGCAAGGCCAGCGATCCGGATACCGACAGCGTTTACCGGCTGTATTATGATTTCTCCGGCCCCATCTCCCGTCTGATGGATCACCAGATCCTTGCTATCAATCGCGGAGAAAAGGAAGAATTCCTGAAGGTGAATGTGGCACTTCCCGGAAACGAAGGGCAGGCTCTGGTCTGCCGTGCCGCCCTCAGACCCATCGCTCAGGTCTGCGCCTTTGTCCGCGCAGCCGCCGAGGATGCCTATGACCGCCTGATCTATCCCAGCGTCAGCCGCGAGATCCGTGCCGAGCTTACCGAGCGTGCCGGAGCGGGAGCCATCCGCAATTTTGCCCTGAACCTGAAGCCTCTGCTGATGCAGCCGCCCGTCAAGGGGTTTGTCACCATGGGACTGGATCCCGGATACCGCAACGGCTGCAAGGTCGCAGTTGTGGACGGCACAGGCAAGGTGCTCGACACCTCTGTTGTCTATCCCACCTTCTCTCAGCGGAAAAAGGAAGAGGCCATCGCAACGCTTTCTGCTCTGATGAAACGCCACGGTGTTCAGCACATCGCCATTGGCAACGGAACCGCATCCCGCGAAACCGAATCCATGGCTGTGGAGCTGCTGCGCTCCTTCCCTGATGCCAGCTATGCCATCGTCAACGAGGCAGGCGCATCCGTTTATTCCGCCTCTCCTCTGGCAGCCGAGGAATTCCCGGAATTTGATGTCAATCTGAGAAGTGCCGTGTCCATTGCCCGCCGCCTGCAGGATCCTCTTGCTGAGCTTGTAAAGATCGATCCTCAAGCCATCGGTGTTGGACAGTATCAGCATGATTGCCCCCAGAAAGAGCTTTCCGCCGCACTGGACGCCGTGGTCGAGGACTGCGTCAATGCCGTGGGTGTTGATCTGAACACTGCCAGTGCAAGTCTTTTGCGGCAGGTGTCCGGTCTGACCGCTGCCACCGCAAAGAACATCGTCACCTATCGGGAGGAAAACGGCCCCTTCACCTCCCGTGCCCAGATCAAGAAGGTTCCCAAGCTGGGCCCGAAGGCCTATGAGCAGTGTGCCGGTTTCCTTCGTGTCCCCGAAAGCAAGGAAATTTTGGATAACACCGGGGTGCATCCGGAGTCCTATGCAGCCGCAAAAACCATGCTGTCCCTCTGCGGCTACGACAAAAAGGATATCCCAGGAGGACTGGCCGATCTGAGCCGGAAGATGGAGTCCGTGGGCATTCAGGCACTCACGCAAGCCTGTGAAGTCGGCGAGCCCACCCTTCTGGATATCGCCAAGGAACTGCAAAAACCCGGTCGGGATCCCCGTGATGAGCTGCCTGCTCCCATCCTGCGCAAGGATGTTCTGGAGCTGAAGGATCTGAAACCCGGTATGGTTCTCACCGGCACTGTGCGCAATGTCATCGACTTCGGTGCATTTGTGGATATCGGTGTCCATCAGGACGGACTTGTCCACATCTCTCAGATCTCCACCCGTCGCGTCAAGCATCCCAGCGAAGTGGTCAAGGTCGGTGACATCGTCAAGGTCGCCGTCCTCGAAATCGACGAAAAACGCGGACGCATCGGGCTGACGATGAAGAACCTCCCGAAAGAATCCTGAGCCTGTAAGACCGCTCCTTCGGGAGCGGTCTTTGCTATTGACATTTTCTGCAATCAGGAGCATAATAGTCGAAGTTGCGATTGCAACTATGTTTTGATAGGGAGTGTTGATTTTGAATTCCAGTCCAAACACCTTGACTCAGGGGTCTATTTGGAAAAAACTTATTTTATTTGCCTTGCCTGTCTTCTTTGGCAATGTCTTTCAGCAGCTTTATAATACCATTGACTCCCTGATTGTCGGGCAGTATCTGGGGGATCAGGCTCTGGCTGCCGTCAGCTCCTCCGGAAATCTGATCTTTATGTTCGTCGGATTTTTCAACGGTGTTGCCATGGGTGCCGGTGTCATCATTGCCCGGTATTTCGGCGCACAGGATCGGGATGCCGTGGAAAAGGCCATCCATACGGATGTGGCCTTCGGTCTTTGCACCGGCGTGCTGCTGACTGTTCTGGGCATCGCCTTCACCCCGAGTATCCTTCGGTGGATGGGCACGCCGGAGGATGTCCTTCCCAACTCCATCAGCTATTTCCGGCTCTATTTCTGCGGTGCAATTTTCACCGTCATGTACAATATTTTCGTGGGCATCCTGCACGCAATGGGTGACAGCCGCAATCCGTTGATCTACCTCATCATTTCTAGTGTGGTCAATGTGATATTGGATCTTGTTTTTGTCGCCGGGCTTCATATGGGTGTCGGCTCTGCCGCACTGGCTACCACCATCTCTCAGGGGCTCAGCGCACTTCTTTGCTGCATCCGCATGATGCGTCTGGACGGCCCGGGCAAGCTGGTTCTGCGCCGGATCCGTTTCCATCTGCCCAGTCTGAAAGCCATCATCTATTTCGGACTGCCTTCCGGCATCCAGAACAGCGTGATCGGTCTTGCGAATGTGGTCGTCCAGTCCAATATCAACGCCTTCGGTACTGCTGCCATTGCCGGATGCGGTGCCTACTCCAAATTAGAGGGCTTTGCCTTCCTGCCCATCACATGCTTTGCTCAGGCACTTGCCACCTTCGTAGGACAAAATCTCGGTGCGCACCAGTACGACCGGGTGAAAAAGGGCGCCAAATTCGGGATCGCCTGCTCCGTCATCCTTGCTGAACTGATCGGTGTGCTTTTCTATCTCTTCATCCCGAATATGATCGCCCTGTTCAACGGCAGCGAAGAGGTCATCCGTTACGGTGTGCTGCACAGCAGAACCGTCTGTCTGTTTTACTGTCTGCTTGCCTTCTCCCACTGTGTTGCAGGCATCATGCGCGGTGCCGGAAAAGCCACCGTGCCCATGTTCACCATGCTGCTGTGTTGGTGTGTGCTGCGTGTGAGCTATATCACCGTCGCCGTACGCTATATCCCTCAGCTGCAAACGGTTTCTTGGGCTTATCCCATCACATGGACTTGCAGCAGCATCATTTTCCTCGTATATCTGCTGAAAGCCGACTGGATCCACACCTTTGACCGTATGGATGAAAAACAAATGGCAAAGCATTGATCCTTGCGCGCCCCCACATTGATATAAGGAGTATTCTCTATGAGCATCATGACTGTCGAACACGCAAATACCACCCTTCAGCTGGACGATGTGTCCCTGAACTTCACCGTCACCGCCCATGGTCAGTGCTGGCGATGGGCAGACACCTACCACCCCAGACTCGTTACATCGGACGATCAGGAGATCCTCTTCTCCGATGCCGCATCTGTTTCCCACCACCTCTGGACGACCGGCATCGGCAGAGGCATCCGCTCTTCCTACTCCGGCTTTACTTATAACGGATCGTCTGTTCCCTTTTCCTTTGAAACCATCGTCTGGATCGAAGGGAGCTCCGGCGATGTATTTTTTGAGTTCATCCCGGAAAACGAAGAGGGGCTGCCCGTAAAGGCGGTCTACTGGCCCGGATATATGGAATTTGAAGAGCACAGCGACCGCTGGTACAGCGTGCTGAACATCCTGCAAGGACTTCTGCTGCCCAATACATGGGAAAATGAGGTGAGCAAACTGCATTTCGACGGACAGCTGTGCAGCTGCGCATCCTACATGCCTTGGTTCGGGCAGATCCGCCCCAACGCAGGCTATATCGCCATCTGTCAGCATCCGTGGGATGCCGCTTATCAGGTGGATCACCCCGCAAACGGCCCCTATTGCCATGTTTCCATCCGGTGGCTGCCCAGTCTGGGGAAGATCAGCTACCGCCGAACCATGAAATACACCTTCTCCGGCAGCTGTGACTACAATGATCTGTGCAAGATCTATCGAAACTATGCAAAGGAAACCGGTCTGTTCACCTCTCTTGCCGAAAAAGCTGCAAAATCTCCTCTGGTGGATAAGCTGATCGGTTCTGCCATTGTCCACAAGGGCATCAAGACCCATGTGGCTCCCGGCTCTTACTACTACAACGAGCAGGAGCCTGAAAAGAACGACTATCTTGTGCCATTCTCCGCGCGCACTAAGGAGATCCGCCACTATCAGGAAAAGGGCATTAAAAAGCTGTACCTCCATCTGGATGGTTGGGGTGAGCCCGGCTATGACAACAAGCACCCGGATTATCTGCCTGCCTGCAAGGATGCCGGTGGTTGGGAAGGTCTGAAGGAGCTATCCGACACCATCGCCGAATGCGGCTATATGTTCGGACTCCACGATCAATACCGCGATTATTACTTCGACGCTCCCACCTTTGACAAAGACTTCGCCTGCCATGCACCCGATGGCAGTATCTTCGACATGGCCCGATGGGCAGGCGGCAGACAGACACTGCTGTGCGCCTCTCAGGCTCCCTATTATGTAAAGCGCAACTTTGAAGAGGTTCTGCGCCACGGCATCCATCTGGAGGCATCCTATTTGGATGTGTTCACCTGCAACGAGGGGGACGAATGCGCTCACCCCTGGCACAGAATGACCCGGAAAGAATGCTTTGAATATCGAAATGCCTGCTTTGCCTATCTTCTGTCCAAGAACATCCTCCCCAGTTCGGAAGAAGTGACCGACTGGGCGATGAAAAATCTGGTCTTCGCCCACTACGGCCCCTACGATTTCATGCTCCAGGCTCCCGGCTCTCCCAGAAAAGGTATTCCCACGCCTTTGTTTAATCTGGTATACCACGACTGTATGATCCTGCCATGGCTCATGGATCGGATCGAAGGGCAGGAAGACTACATGCTCTATGCCCTGCTCAACGGCGGTGCCGCCTATCTGGACAAGGACGGAGCCTACCCCAACTGTGACGGAGCCTTTGACGATGCCGCCGACCTGCATCTGGACGAGGAGATCGCCCGATACCGGATCGTTGCAGCCCTTCAGGAGCGGATTGCAAAATGCGAAATGGTACGCCACGAATTTTTGGATGGGGACTGGAAAAAGCAGCGCACAACCTTCAGCAACGGCACCACAGTCACCGTGAATTTCCACGACAACACCTACCGGATCGAACCCTGATAAACGATCATCCCCTTCCGGCATCAAAAAACCGGCTCCCCTGCAGGGGAGCCGGTTTTTATTTTGCGGGAGTTTCCCGGGTGGAGTGCAGTCAATCGAATACAGGCTCCGGAATTTCCTTCCAGTTGCTCATATCAAAGATATTCTCGGAAACCGCAAACCACTGTCCCGGCAGGAACTGCGTACCGTTGTTTTCCTGAATGTTCCAGTAGTTCGTATAGAAGATCTTCTGCTCTTCTTCATTATGTTTCGGATCGCTGTTGATCTGCTTGCCTGTAAAGGGGTTCACAGGCTCCTGGATCAAGCCATTGGTTGCAAGGGTAGGAACATCCGCATTGGTCATAAAGCCCATATCCGTTGTCATCCCCTTCGCGCCGAAGTCCTTTACCATAAACAGGGGGTTATAGCGCATCACATCACGGCTGTCCCCTTCTCCGAAACGCATATCATCAAACTGGCTCAGGGAATGTCCATGATCTGCAACGATAATGATACGGGTATTGTCATAGACTCCGTTTTTCTGCAAATATTCAAACCAATTCCCCAGCTGAATGAATGTAGCCATATTGGCATGATAGTGGATGATCTGGTTATAGGTATCCATATGCAGTGTCCTGCCATTCAGGGTAAAGCGATCGGTATGGGTGCGGTCGTATTCCACATTGTCCACCTGATTGGATGGCACATATTCAGGCTCCTGCAGCATGATGGGATTGTGCGTTGTATCGTTGCTCATCATCATGAAGGTGTTGTTCTCACCCTCCGTGATCTCGGTGATCTCCGGCAGGAGCTTGAGCTGCTCATAGGGTGTCACAAAGATCTCATCGATACCGGTTGCCGTCGAATTGCCGGTACAGATCTGGAAGAACGCACCATTCAGGCTGTGGTACTTGCCGGAATCGTAAATGTACGGCTGCAAAGCCAGAGGCGCGACCTTGACCATGCTGTAACAGAAGAAGTCGCGTCTGAGCGCCTCCTCCTTGGCAAACTGAAACATCAGCTTGTCCTCGCCGATATCGGTGGGCATATTATAGGCATGGATGTCCGGATATTCGTCATAGATGCTCAGATCCGGATGCCAGTGATAGCCTGCATGGGTGGGATTGCAAACGGTAACATCAAAGCCCGCATTGTCAAAAATGACCGGCATCACCTTCAGTGCCTCATCACTCTTCACCTGCAAAAGCTCCTGATCCCGTTTGTTCATCTCAAAGGGTCTGTATTCGTATCCGCCGTACAGCGCCGGAGCGCCGACATTTGTGCTGATGCCATAAGAAATGGTATTGGGATAGTAGGTAAAGCCATCGAACTTTTCCTTCAGCTCCGGCTTTTCGTTCAGAATGTAGGGCACATACCCCGATACGCCGCGATCCATCATGATCACGACCACATTCCTGCCGCTGCGGGATAAGGGAATTGTCGGCATTTTTGTTTTTTCCTGCTGCATCTGCTGCATCTTCGGCGCAACCACCGCATTGATCTGGACAATGTTCATGGCTGACATACCGATGACAGCAACGCCCGCCGCAATGTAGATTGCCTTGACGATCTCTCCCTTTTTCTGCCAGATGAGGTACATCACCGCCAGAACCGCCAGAAGCACCGCCAAATTCACCAGCTTTTCTCCGGCTGTATTGGAAAAATCCCCCTTAAAGGTAAGCTGCGCCGTCAGTCCGCCATAGCTTTTTCCCATGAACATGTAGTTGACGAAAGCGATGCCGCAAAGTCCCCAGACGCCCAAGGACAGAACTTTCTTGCCTGTCGATCCCATCAGCTTGTAAAACACGCTGAACCACACCACAAAAATGCCCAGTCCCACCAGTCCGGAATGCAGGACATAGCTCAAAGGATCGGTCATCGATACTGCGCTCATAAATTCTTCCGGAGAATTCTGAATGACAGCCGACGGGATCAGAACACCCATCAGCAGTGCCAGAAGTGCGCCGCCGCAATAGAATGCACCCGGTCTTTCCTGAATAGACAGGTGCAGCCCCAGCCCCTTGTTTCTTTTCTTCAGCGCATGCCAGATGTAGGGCAGCTGCATCATCAGCAGGATCAGCACCATAGCCAGCCGTTTTCTCGGAGTCAGATGTGCAAGCAGCACCACCAGCAGCAGCACAAGGCCCACGCCGGAGGACAGGCGGCACAGCACCGCTTTTGGGTCCTTCAGCTTATAGAAGATGTTTTTCACAAGGGAAAACAGGTTATTCAGCGTCCAATAAAACACCAAACCCGCAGGAGACTGGTACAGCAGGATGAGGAACAGCGCTGCCATACCATACAGCTGCACCTTACTCTGAGCAGACATTCCCTTGGTGTAGATGGCACTGGAGATCAGATTGATGGCAGTCATCAGGATCGGCAGCACATTGATAGCAATGCCGCCGATCACAAGCAGTCCGTCCGGTGCGCCCAGATTGGCGATCGGACCAAAGCTCACACCCCGAAGGATGCTCAGTCCGGACAGGAAATGGTATGCCGCCATAAAGAACGGGATCTCCAAAAGCAGAGAAACCGAGCCCTTCAGGACATCCGTAGGCTTATAGTTATTCTGGCGGTAATAGGTTTGCAGCATCATAAACCGCTCATCACCCGAGAAGGTCTTCTTGATGTGGGTCGTCCACTTCTTCAAGCGCTGTTCCGTTTTGCGCTCCTCTTCCTGCATGGCATCCGCCTGCTTGTACAGAGGCAGCACCAGAAAATTCATTGCAAGACT